>JBBKVJ010000093.1:0-22001 GCA_037968375.1 Paracoccaceae bacterium
CTCGACGTTTTCGTGGCGGGCGAAAGGGTTGCGGTCGCTGATACCGTCGGCGCGGGCGACACATTCAACGCAGGTGTTCTTGCCGCGCTGGCGCAGGCGGGCGTGCTGACCAAACCCGCCATCGCCGCGCTGGACGAGCCGACGATCCGCGCCGCCCTGTCGCTGGGCTGCCGGGCCGCTGCCGTCACCGTCAGCCGCGCCGGGGCCAACCCGCCCTGGACACGCGAGTTGTGAGGGCGCTGATCCAGCGGGTCAGCGAGGCATCGGTGACTGTCGACGGCGAAAAGCTGGGCCACATCGGCCCGGGCCTTTTGATTCTTGTCTGTGCCATGCAGGGCGATACCCAAACCAATGCCGACGCACTCGCCGCGCGCATCGCCAAGTTACGCATCTTCAAGGACGATGCTGGCAAGATAAACCGCTCGCTTGTGGATACTGGTGGCGCCGCGCTGGTCATCAGCCAGTTCACTTTGGCCGCCGACACCTCGCGGGGCAATCGCCCGGGCTTTTCCACCGCCGCCGATCCCGACACCGGCGCGCGGCTTTACGATCACACGGCAAAGGCGCTGGGCAGCCTTGGCATCGCCGTCGCGCTGGGCCGCTTTGGTGCCGATATGCAGGTGGCCCTGATCAACGACGGCCCGGTCACGATCTGGCTTGAAGCCTGACGCGCCCCGGTTTGCCTGTTTCTTGGGCATTTGATCGCGCTGTGGCTTTTCATGCGCTTTTCCATTGTGCACCGCCGCCGCGCCGTTAGACTCGGGGCCATGAGCGATCCCTTGCAGTTCTTTGACGAAATGTATGGCGGCAGCCCCGAGGCGCGCGGCTGTTACAGCAGTTATTGCGACTGGTTCGAGGGTCAGAACATCGCGCATCTGCGCCGCAAGTCCGAGGATGCCGAGACCTTTTTCCGGCGCACCGGCATCACCTTCAATGTCTATGGACAGGCCGAGGCCTCGGAACGGCTGATCCCGTTCGACATCGTGCCGCGGATCATCGCAGGCCGAGAATGGGCGCGGCTGGCGCGCGGCATCGAACAGAGGGTGCGCGCGATCAACGCGTTTCTGCACGATATCTACCACCGGCAAGAGATTTTGCGCGCCGGCCGTATCCCTAAAGAGCTGATCGCCCAGAATGAGGCGTTCCTGCCGCAGATGATCGGCGTCTCGCCACCCGGCGGCGTCTATACCCACATCGTCGGCACCGATCTGGTGCGCACCGGCGAGGATGAGTTTTACGTGCTGGAAGACAACGCCCGCACGCCGTCGGGTGTCAGCTACATGCTGGAAAACCGTGAGACCATGCTGCAGATGTTCCCGGAACTGTTCAGCCGGGTCCGGGTGCAGCCGGTCAGCGATTACCCGACGCGCCTGCGCCGGGCGCTGGCGGCTTCGGCGCCCGATGCCTGCACCGGCAAGCCGGTCGTGGCGGTGCTGACCCCCGGCATCCACAACTCGGCCTATTTCGAACATGCGTTTCTGGCCGATCAGATGGGTGCGGAACTGGTCGAGGGCGGCGATCTGCGCGTCGTCGATGGCCGCATCGGGATGCGCACGACGCAGGGCTATCAGGCGATCGACGTGCTCTATCGTCGTGTCGATGACGATTACCTCGACCCGCTGATCTTCAACCCGAACTCGATGCTGGGCGTGCCCGGGATCATGGATATCTACCGTGCCGGCGGCATCACAATCGCCAACGCGCCCGGCACCGGCATTGCCGACGACAAGGCGATCTACAGCTACATGCCCGATATCGTCGAGTTCTACATGGGCGAAAAGTCGATCCTGAAGAACGTGCCAACCTGGCGCTGCTCGGACGATGATGCCCTGGCCTATGTGCTGGATCACCTCGCCGAACTGGTGGTGAAAGAGGTGCACGGCTCGGGCGGATACGGCATGCTGGTCGGCCCCGCCGCGTCGAAGAAGGAACTGGCGGCGTTCCGTGCCAAGCTGATCGCGCGGCCCTCGAACTACATCGCCCAACCGACGTTGGCGCTGTCCACCGTGCCGATCCTGACCCGCAAGGGACTGGCCCCCCGCCATGTCGACCTGCGCCCCTATGTCCTGGTCTCGCCCGGCAAGATCGACCTGGTGCCGGGTGGCCTCAGCCGGGTGGCACTGAAGGAAGGCTCGCTGGTGGTGAACTCCAGCCAGGGCGGCGGCACCAAGGACACCTGGGTGTTGGAGGAATAGCGGCATGCTGGGCAAAACCGCAGGCGGCCTCTTCTGGATGTTCCGCTATCTTGAGCGCAGCGAGAATATCGCCCGGCTGATCGACGCCGGGTTTCGCATCGCGCTGACCCGGGGCGGCAATTCCTCCGACGAATGGGGCTCGATCCTCGACACCGCAAGTGCGCGCAAGGCCTATCTCGAGCGCTATGATGAGATCGACGGCCCCTCGGTCGTCGATTTCCTGCTGCGCGATCGCGATCACGCCTCTTCCGTCCTGTCCTGCGTCGAAGCGGCGCGGCTGAACGCGCGGCTGGTGCGCACCGCGATGACGCGCGAGGTCTGGGAGGCAACGAACGAATGCTGGATGGCAGTCAAGGCCGGACTGGCGCGCCCGGTGCGCGAGCAGGACCTGCCCGATGTCTTCGCCATGATCCGCCAGCAAAGTGCCTTGGTCCGAGGTGCGCTGCACGGCTCGATGCTGCGCAACGACATCTACGACTTCGCCCGGATCGGGACCTTTCTGGAACGCGCCGACAACACCGCGCGGATCCTCGACGTGAAATACTACGTGCTGTTGCCTTCGGTCACCCAGATCGGTGCGGCGCTGGACAATGTGCAATGGGAAACCATTTTGCGCTCGGTCGCGGGGCAACGCGCCTATCGCTGGCTGTCGGGCGGCGAGGCGACGCCGATGGGCATCGCCGAGTTCCTGATCCTTGACGCGCGGATGCCGCGCAGCCTGGCATTCTGCGTCAATCAGTTGACCGACAACATGGCCTATCTCGAACGCGAATACGGGCATCGCCACGCCTGCCACGATATGGCGGACAAACTGGGATCCACGCTCAAAGATCACACCATCGAGGCGATCTTCGAACATGGCCTCCACGAATTCATCCTCGATTTCCTGGACGACAATGCCGCACTGGCGGGCCAGATCGAGCAGGATTACAGGTTTTACGGATAGCCCTATGCGACTGAAAGTATCCCATCGCACCAGCTACAAATACGAACGCCCGCTCAGCTACGGGCTGCAGGAGCTGCGCCTGACGCCAAAAAGCCGTGCCAATCAGACCGTCATCGACTGGTCGATCACCGTCGATGGCGGCAAATGCGAGGTCGAGTTTGACGACCAGCACATGAACCACGTCTGGCTGATCTCGTTCACCGGCGGCGGCCGCGAGATTGAGGTGGTCAGCGCCGGCGAGGTCGAGGTCGAGGATACCGGCGGGATTGTTGGCAGGCATCGCGGCGACACGCCCCTGTGGCTGTTCGAACGCCCGACCGATCTGACGCGGGCGGGCAATCTGACCCGCAAGCTGATCAAGGGCCTGCCCGTTGACTATCCCGAACCGATCCCGCGCCTGCACGAGTTGAGCGTCCGGATTCGCGATGCGGTCGATTATCTGACTGGCCAGACCGATGCCGAGACCACTGCCGAGGCGGCGCTGGAAAAGGGCGCGGGCGTTTGTCAGGACCACGCGCATATCTTTCTGGCGGCGGCGCGCGCCATGGATTTCCCGGCGCGCTATGTCTCGGGCTATCTGATGATGAACGACCGCGTGCATCAGGAGGCGACGCATGCCTGGGCCGAGGCGCATGTCGAGGGGCTGGGCTGGGTCGGCTTCGATGTCTCGAACGTGATCTCGCCCGATGCCCGCTATGTGCGGCTGGCGACCGGGCTTGATTACCGCGAAGCGGCGCCGATCTCGGGCCTCCGGTTCGGCGATCACGGTTCCGAAAGCCTTGCGGTGGATATTCAGGTGCAGCAGTAATCGACCCCGAATCACTAGGATGATCCCATGACCTATTGCGTCGCTCTCAGGATGGACCGGGGGCTTGTCTTCATGTCCGACACGCGCACCAACGCGGGCATCGACAATATCTCGGTGTTTCGCAAATCGCACAGCTGGTCGGTGCCGGGCGAACGGTTCCTGACGCTGCTGTCAGCCGGCAATCTTGCCACCACACAGGCGGTGGTCAGTATCCTTGACGAACGCTCGAAGGCACCAAGCGAGCGCGATCCCTCGATTCTGGCCGAACCCTCGATGTTCCAGGTGGCGCGGCTGGTAGGTGACACGCTGAAGGATGTGATCAAGGCCAATGCCAACACCGGGCAGACCGCCGATTCCACCTTCAACGCGACGATCATCCTTGGCGGTCAGATCGGCTCGGGTGAGCCGCGCCTGTTCCTGATCTATCCCGAGGGTAATTTCATCGAAGCCGGAGAAGATACGCCGTTCCTGCAGATCGGCGAGACCAAGTATGGGCGGCCCATTCTGGTCCGCGCCTTCGACCCGTCGATGAGTTTCGAGGATGCGATCAAGCTGTTGCTGGTGTCTTTCGATTCCACGATCAAGGCCAACCTCTCGGTCGGCCTGCCGATCGACTACTCGGTCTACGAGAAAGACGCGTTCGCCCTGGCCCATGTCGGCCGGATCGAAGTTGACGATGCCTATTTCCAGACGATATCGGCGGGCTGGGGCGATGCGCTGCGCACCGCGTTCCACAGTCTGCCGCCATTCGAAATGCCCAAGAAGCCGCGCCTCAGCAGGCGCGCGCCAGCACCATCACCCATCGCGGCCCGCCGCTGACACCCGGTCCGGGATGCGCCACCGCGACACCAACTGCCGTAACGCCCGACATCAGGATATTCTGGCGATGCTTGGGTGAGTTCATCCACCAGGACATCGCCGATGACGGCGAACGCTGGCCCCAGGCGATATTCTCGGCGGCAAGCCGGGTGCAGTGACCTGCAGCGCGCATCCGCGTCCGCAGGTTTGAGCCGTCCGAGCCGGTATGCGACGCGACCCCATTGGTCGCCATGTCACAGGCCTGTCGCATCGCCGCATTCTGCAATTTGCCCGACGGCGCCAGCGCACGAAGGCCACGCGAACGCCGCTCGGCATTCACGATCTGATTGATTTCTGCAATTTGCCGCTCGGCATCGGCAGGCAAGTTGCAGTTCCGTGCGGCCAAGGCCTGCCCGGTGGAGGCCAGAAAGCTGAGCGCGAGCACAGTACACAGAACGCGAATGATCATGCCGAACGACTCTCCCGTGATCGATCACCTGACTAGGACCGCAAGAATGGCGCAATTTTGTGACCAAAGAATGCATTACGCGCGGTGATTGCAACCCGATCGGACCGCGACAGGCCGGAATGCTCCGCTCGACAGGCGGCACGGCTGCCTTTAGACCCGACGCAGACGCCTAATCCTGCGGGTCGCCACATGCTAAGATGGTCGCTTCTCACTTTCGCACTCGCCTTGGCGCCGCATCTGGCCGCTGCGCAATCCGATGAGGAAATCGCCCATATCCGCGCCTTTCTCGACCGCCTGCAGGTTCGCTCACTGATCGAGAACCGCGAATATTGCGGTTATCTTGCCCGTGATGCCGACAATCGCCTGATCACCACCAAGCCGAAACGCGGCAAATTCGACACCTGCCATATCGGCACGCCACCGCCGCATTACGCGGTTATCGCAAGCTACCACACCCATGCCGCCTTCGAGCCGGGCAGCGTCAACGAAATCCCGTCCCTGCAGGACCTGACGGCGGATATCGAGGTCGGAATCGACGGCTATATCGCAACCCCCGGCGGGCGGCTCTGGTTCTCGGACCACAGGGCGCGCGAGGTGCGCCAGATTTGCGGCCACGGCTGTCTGCCTCAGGACCCGAATTTCCGGCCCGGCAAGGTCCGCAAGATCAGGCGGATCTACTCGATGGCCGAGCTTGAGCGGCTTATGGGTGAGTGACCGGACAACGCCACCGACGCCACCGGTAGGCCCAGGCCCGGCTAAGCGGTGTCACCCTCGGCCAGAATCGCCTCTACCTCGACGGCAAGTGCGGTCACCTCGTCGGTCCAGCGACCTCGGCCACGCTCCAGCGCGCCCATCCCCTGGCCCAGAGTTTCGGCATAAACCACGCGATTGCCCCAGACCGCCTTGGCCTGCCGTGCGTCCAGTTCAGCCATGCCCTCGGTAATCTTGGCCTCCAGCCGCGTGCCGGGCCGGGCGCGATTCATCACCACCAGAACCGGGCGCCGCTCGCGCGCGGCCAGTTCCAGAACGCCTTCAGTCGCCCAGAGATCGACCTGGCTCATCGACACCGGCACGATGATCAGATCGCTTTCGCGCAAGGTCGGCCTGAGATCTGCATCGACCTTGGGCGGAGTGTCGACAATGACATAATCATGGATTTTGCGTAGCTTTTCGCATTCGTAACTGACGCCCCAGGCCGAAGCGGTGGAAAACTCCATCCCCGGATCGCCACGTTCGCGCCGGGCCATGAACCAGCGCCCAAGCGAGCCCTGCGGATCGGTATCCAGCAGCGCCACCGACTTGCCCGCCTTGACGAACGCCACCGCCAGATTGGCGGCAAGCGTGGTTTTCCCCGAACCGCCCTTCTGCTGGGCGAGTGCGATGACATGTCCCATTTCAGCCTCCTAGGCCTTCAGAACATCACCTTTGCCGCAGCGCCGCAATGAGTTTCTGCGGCGCGGCGTTCCGGTTTCCCCACAACTCACATGCGGCGGGAAGCGATCAGCCCTGACCTGGGCCTCAGTCCTTCAGGATGAAGGTGACCTTCAGGTTCACCCGGTATTCGCTGACCTTGCCGTCTTTCACCGTCACCTGCTGGCTCTGAACCCAGGCGCTTTCGACATTCTTCAGCGTCTCCGAGGCACGCACGACGCCCTGGGCCACTGCATCGTCAAAACTGGTACTGGACGAGGAAATGATTTCGGTAACTTTTGCAACGGACATATCTGTCTCCCTTTGGTTGAAGGACCACGCTACGTGGCCCTTACGGCAGGGTCCAGTCCGCAGGCCCGGCAAAATGACAGGCCACCAAATGTGAGTCGTCGGACCTTTTTGGTTCAGTTAGCGGCACTTTCTCGGCGCAGATGGTCTGGGCCTTGGGGCAGCGGGTGCGGAACACACACCCCGAAGGCGGTGCCAGCGGGTTCGGCAGATCGCCCTCAAGCAGAATGATCTTCTTGTTGCGCTCGCGCTTCGGGTCCGGGATCGGCACCGCCGAAATCAGCGCCTGTGTGTAGGGGTGCAGAGGCTGAGCATAAAGCGCGTCGCGCGTCGCAATCTCCATCACGCGGCCAAGATACAGCACCATGACCCGGTCCGAAATATGCTTTACCACGCTCAGATCGTGGGCGATGAAGATCAGCGACAGACCCATCTCGCGCTGCAGTTCAACCAGCAGATTGATGATCTGCGCTTGAATCGAGACGTCCAGCGCTGAAACCGGTTCATCACAGATGATGAGCTTTGGCTTTACGATCAACGCCCGCGCGATCCCGATCCGCTGGCACTGGCCACCAGAAAATTCATGCGGATAGCGGTTGATCTGGTTCGGTAGCAAGCTGACAGTTTCCATCATTTCGCACACCCGGAATTTGACCTCGGTCGCGGAAAGTTCGGGATGATGGGTCTGCAACGGCTCGGCAATGATCTGCCCAACCGTCATGCGAGGGTCCAGCGCGGCAAGCGGATCCTGGAACACCATCTGGATTTCCGAGCGGTATGGTTTCATCTGCGCCCGGCCAAGCTGCATAAGGTCGGTTTTACCCATCCAGACGACGCGGCCCTTGCCCGCGACCATGCGGACGATGGCCCGCGCCAACGTGGATTTGCCGCAGCCACTTTCACCGACGATGCCCAGAACCTCACCGGCACGCAGATCGAAACTGACGCCGCTGACTGCCGGCAGCAGCTTTTGCCGGGTCCAGGGCATGTCGCCCTCGGATCGCAGCGCGAAAGACACTTCAAGATCTTCGACCTTCAGCAAGGCGGTCGTCATGTCAGCTCCTCCACCCGTCGGGTGCAGGCACGCCGACGCGACGGCGCGAACTGCACCAGCGGCGGCGCCACCGCAAGGCAGGCGTCGGTCGTGTAGGCACAGCGTGGGTTGAACGGACAGCCCTTCGGCGCATGCAGCATGTCCGGCGGGCGTCCGGGGATGGTCACCAGCGTCTCGTCAAGCTGATCGATCCGCGGGATCGCCTTCAAAAGGCCCTGCGTGTAGGGATGTGACGGTGTCTCGAACAGCGGATCGATCGGGCCGGTTTCCATCACCCGACCGCCATAAAGCACCAGCACCTCTTCGCAAAACCCGGCGACAACACCAAGATCATGGGTGATCAGGATGACGGCCATCCCGAACTCTTTCTGCAATTCGCCGAACAGCTTCATCGTCTGGGCCTGCACAGTCACATCCAGCGCCGTCGTCGGCTCATCCGCGATCAGAAGCTTCGGCTTGCAAAGCAGCGACATGGCGATCATCACGCGCTGGCGCATACCGCCTGAAAACTCGTGCGGATAAAGCCGGATGCGCCCTTTGGCATCGGGAATCTTAACGGCATCCAGCATCTCGACCGAGGCTTTCAGCGCATCCGCGTACGAGAGTTTCTGGTGACAGGTCAGCACCTCGGCCATCTGGTCCGAGACCCGCATATAGGGGTTCAGCGAGGTCATCGGGTCCTGAAAGATCATCGCGATCTCGCGGGCCCTGATACGGTTCAGTTTGGCGGTGGGCAGGTTCAGTATTTCCTGCCCGTCAAACCTGACCGATCCGTGCGCGCGGCCATTTCCCGCCAGAAGCCCCAGGATGGCAAAGGCAGTCTGGCTTTTGCCCGATCCGCTTTCGCCGACAATCGCCAGCGAGCCGCCCCGATCCAGCGAAAAGTTGATGCCGTTGACCGCATGGACGGGGCCATCATTGGTCTGAAAGACGACCTCCAGATCATCGACGTCAAGCATCGCCATCTCAGCGGTCCTTCGGGTCAAGCGCGTCGCGCAACCCGTCGCCGACAAAGAAGAAGGCGAAAAGCGTGATGACAAAAAAGAACAGCGGAAATGCAAGTTGCCAGAGCGTGCCATATTGCATGGTTCCTGCCCCTTCCGAAATCAGCGCACCCCAGGACGTGTTCGGTTCCTGAACGCCGAGGCCGAGGAACGAGATAAAGCTTTCGGTCAGGATCATCAGCGGCACCAGAAGCGTGGCATAGACGGCGACGACGCCAAGCAGGTTGGGCACGATATGGCGCAGGATGATCTTCGTGTCCGAGACGCCGGTCGCCTGCGCCGCCTCGATGAATTCCTTGTTTTTGAGGCTTAGCGTCTGGCCCCGCACGATCCGCGACATCTCAAGCCACGAGATCAGCCCGATGCCCAGAAACAGCAGCGAGATCGAACGGCCGAACATCACCAGAAGCAGGATCAGGACGAACATGTAGGGAATCGCCATCAAGATATCGACGGCCCGCATCATCACGTTATCAACGCGACCGCCAACATAGCCCGCGACCGCACCGTATAGCGTGCCGACAATCACCGCGATGCCGGCGCCCACAAAGCCCACCATCAGCGATATCTGGGTGCCCTGAACCACGCGCGCGAAAAGATCGCGGCCCAAATCGTCTGTTCCGAAATAGTGGCCGTTCGCAAACGATGGACCGCCTTTTTCGACGATCTGGCCTATGATCGAAAAATCGATCTCATCGTTTGGGAACTTCGCTATGTACTGGCCAAGAAAAGCGAACACGGTGACCAACCCCAGCACTATCAGACCGCCGACTGCAGCCTTGTTGTGAAAGAACCGGGCCCGCGCATCGGCCCAGGGTGAGCGGCCCCTGACCTCGGCCTCGGCCATCCGCTCGCTCATGCCGGTCAGGTTTTCCTTGCGGATCAGCATCGGGTCAATACCGGATTTTCGGATCGATCCACGCATAGATCAGATCGACGGCGAGATTGAAAAAGATGGTCAGCACTCCGACCAGAATGGTAATTCCCATCATCACCGAGTAATCGCGGTTGAGGGCGGCGTTCACAAAGAACAACCCGACGCCACCGGTCGAGAAGAAGATGTCGATGACGACCGAGCCGGTAATCATGCTGACAAAGGTCGGGCCGAGATAAGACACCACCGGCAGCATCGCGGGCTTCAGCGCGTGCCGTATGATGATCCGGTGACGTGGCAGGCCCTTGGCATGGGCGGTGCGGATGAAGTTCGAGTTCAGCACTTCGAGCATCGATGAGCGGGTGATCCGCGCGATCGACGCCATATAGCTGGTCGACAGTGCTATCACCGGCATAACCATGAATCTCCATTGACCGTCTTCCCAGCCACCGCCGGGCAACCAGCCAAGCGTCAGTGTAAAGATCAGCACCAGGATCGGCGCCATCACGAAATTGGGCAGCACCTGCGCGCCGATCGATACACCGACGGCAAGATAGTCGAGCCAAGAATTGTGGTTGATCGCGGCCATCGCCCCCAGGCTGACACCGACAACCACCGCGACAACAAAGGAAACCCCGCCGTATTTGAGCGTGATCGGAAAGCCCTGCGCAATGATCTCGTTGACGGTGCGGTCCTTGTAGACGAACGACGGTCCGAAATCGAAGTGAAACACGACATTGGTGATATAGGTGAATATCTGTCTGTAAAGCGGTTGATCGAGCCCGTATTTGGCCTCGAGATTGGCCAGAATTGCAGCCGGCACCGCGCGGTCCGAGGTGAATGGCCCCCCTGGCGCCGCATGCATCAGCAGAAATGACAGGATGATCAGCAATAAGAGCGTCGGGATCGCCACAGCCAGACGCTTGAGAACGAAGTTCAGCATACCAGCCAGTCAACCCTGTTGCAGACCGAAAGGGGGCGCCGAAAGGCGCCCCCGACCGGGTCAGTTTTCCACGATATACATGTCGCGGCTATAGGTGTTCTGCAGCAGATTGCCGAACGGCCAACCCCGCACATCCGGCTTCAGCATGATGATGCCGGTATACTGATAGATCGGCGCGAAAGGCATGTTGGCGGCCAGAATCTTTTCACCCGCCGTGTAGTTGGGATTGGGATCTGCCATGGTCTTGGACTCAGCCATCAGCCGGTCATACTCGCCATCCGACCAGCCCGACACGTTGTGATCCGAATAGGACGTCATCAGATCAAGATAAGTCGAAGCTTCGTTGTAGTCTCCGCACCAGGCATAGCGACCGATCTCATAGTCTCCGTTCTGCAGATTGGTCGTGTGAATCTTCCACTCGACGTTCGCCAGCTCGGCATTCACCCCCAGCGTCTGCTTCCAGAACTGCGACACGGCGATCGCGATTTTCTTGTGCGCCTCGTCGGTGTTGTAAGAGATCGTGACGGACAGCGGATTGTCAGGGCCATACCCCGACTCGGCCAGCAATTCCTTCGCCTTGGCGTCACGCTCTTGCTGGGTCCAGCCAGCATAGTCGATATCCGGCAGTGTGAACCCGGCCGTCGCTTGGTGGGCGAAATTGTAGGATTCGAACTGACCGCCCTGCAAAACATTCTCGACAAGAACGCCGCGATTGATCGCGTAAGACAGCGCCTGGCGAACGCGCAGGTCCTTCAGATAGTCCGGCCCTTTTTCACCCATGTTGAACCAGTAGATGTACGAGCATGAGCGCGGATAAGAGAACGTTTCGTCCGGCATCTCATTCTTCAGACGCGGATACTGACCTGCCGGAATATCGGTCTTGTGCAGTTCACCTGCCATGTAGCGGGTCAGCGCCTGGTTCGTATCGTTGACGACCAGAGCCTCGACCTTGTCGATGATGGTATTTTCATTATCCCAATACATTGGGTTGCGTTCGCGCACGACCCGTTCGCCCGAACGGTAATCGGTCAGCACATAGGCGCCGTTGCCGACAAGGTTGCCCGGCTTGGTCCAGTCCGTCCCATGCGCCTCGATGACCGCCTGATTGACCGGAAAGACCGATCCATGCGTCGTCATCGACACAAAGTAAGGCAGGGCATTGTCGATCGTGACCTCGAAGGTCCGGTCATCGACCGCGCGCGCGCCCAGCTGATCGGGCGGCACATCGCCCGCAACTACCGCCGAGGCGTTCTTGACGCCCATCAGCTCCATGTACCACGCGTATTCCGAGGCTGTCGCCGGATCAACCAGACGACGCCACGCATAGACGAAATCACCGGCCGTAACCGGCTCGCCGTTGGACCATTTGGCATCGCGCAGCTTGAATGTGTAGGTCAGCATGTCATCGCTGAGTTCAAAACTTTCGGCGGCGCCCGGTACCGAGTTTCCGTCCGGGTCATCATTCATCAAACCCTCGAACAGGTCGCGCATGATGACAGACCCTTCGACATCGGTATTGATCTGCGGATCGAAGGATTTGATGTCGTCGAGCAGGCGGTAGATGAAGACCTGCTCTGCGGCAAGTTTTTCCCCATTGATCTCGGTTGGTGCGGCCAGCGCTGATCCGGCCAGCAAGGCCCCAAGCGCGGCAGATAGCATAAATCTGGTGTTCATTCTTGTCACCTCCCAGGTGGTGTTGCTGCGAAGCAAACCAGACACCGGGCTGATCCATCCTGCACCACAAGGCATGCATGGCCTTTGGATACAGAAATAAAGGCAGAATTAGCCATTGCCCCGGCTTCCGTGTCGGTCAGCCAATGGCGACAAAATTGACAACACCGTATCTTATGTCAATACTTAGTATTGAGATACGGTTCCAATTTGATATCCCAATGCGCAGCAAATTCGCCCGCCCAGACCCCTGAAACCTCGCCGCCAGGTGTCGAGCTTGAACACTCCGACGCTTGCCAAAGGGATAAGAGCCGACGCCGGAAAGTGGCAAGACGACTGCTTGACCTCGAGGGGGACACGCGCATGACCAACGCCTCGGAACGGCTGGGGCTGACCGGTAACCAGGACCGTCAGGAAAATCGGGCCGGTGATATGTCTCGGGGCCCACTTTTCGTCGGATCGGTCGAAAAGGCATTCTCGGTTCTTGCGGCATTCAAAAGAGCCAAGTCGCCCCTTAGCCTGAGCGAAATCGCGACAGCCACCGGGCTGGGGAAAAGCGCGACGCAACGGTTTTGTTACACGTTGGTAGAGCTTGGTTTCCTGGAGAGAGGCGATAACAGTCGCCGGATGAGTCCTGCGGCGCGGTTACTGGAACTATCCTATTCCTATCTTTCGTCGGATCCTGTTTCCGCCACCGCCGCCCCCTATCTGCTCAAGGCTCGCGATGCTTGTGGAGAGGCCATGAACCTTGGCATCCCAGTGGATCAACGAATGATCTACATCTCCCGGTTGCGCAGCGCCCGATCGCATCTGATTAACCCTATCGTGGGTGGCGGTGCGCCGATGTTCTGCACCTCAAGCGGTCGTGCGTATTTGTCCACGCTTGCACCCGAAGTTGTCACGGCGATCCTGGATAAAACAGATTTCACGCCGCTCACGCCGCACACGATCACCGACCGCAATCAGGTGGTTGCGCAGATCGACCTTGCACGCACGCGTGGCTATGCGCTGGCCAGTCAGGAATGCATTTTGCGCGAACTGACTGTCGGCGCCCCAATCTACGGAAACGGAAATAACGCGGTCGGGGCCATCAAT
Source organism: Paracoccaceae bacterium (assembly GCA_037968375.1). Lineage (GTDB taxonomy): Bacteria > Pseudomonadota > Alphaproteobacteria > Rhodobacterales > Rhodobacteraceae > CANNFR01. Next base: position 13,577 of record JBBKVJ010000093.1, read on the forward strand.
ATCTGCGTTTCGATGCCGACATGGTCGATCGAACTGGTCGAGGCCGACCTCGTCCCGCTGGTCACACAAACCGCCCACGAGATATCTCTGGCGCTCGCCGGTTAGGCCGTGATCTGACATCAAAATGAGGCATGGTCAGTCTGGTGGAGTCGATCGGGATCGAACCGACGACCTCGTCATTGCGAACGACGCGCTCTCCCAACTGAGCTACGACCCCAACAGGGCGGGTATGTGGCGTAACTCGCATTGGCTGTCAAGGGCGCCGGGCAATGGCAGATTGCGCGTCCGACGGGTTCCACGCTAAGGGAAGAAGATGACCGATTACATCGCCCAACCCTCAAAGCTCTGGTGGAAGTTCCTGCGATTTACGCGGCAGGTCTGGGTCCGGGTGACGATGATTTCCGTCCTGGCGCTGGTCGTCGCCGGAATTGCGCCGCTGCTGCAATGGCTGATTCCGGAATCGCTGGCCGAGCGGCTTGGCCACGGCTCGGTCCGCCCGATCCTGAATGTCCTCGCCTCCAGCATGCTGACGGTCACCACCTTCTCGCTCAGCGTGATGATCATCACCCACCGCGCCGCGTCGGATCAGGTCACGCCGCGCACCCATCGCCTTTTGCTGGCTGACACCACTACGCAAACGGTGCTGGCCACGTTTCTTGGCGCCTTCATCTATGCACTTGCCTCGATCATCTTGCTGAACGCCGCAGTGTTCAGCGGCCGCAGCGTTGCGGTCAGCTTTTTCGCGACGATCTTCGTGATCTTTCTGGTCGTTGTCGCGATCCTGAGGTGGATCGAGCACCTGTCGCAACTGGGCTCGATGCTGGAAACCACCCGCACCGTCGAAAGGGCGGCGCAAACGGCGCTTAAGGCTCGCCAGGTTGCACCGTTTCTGGGCGGTCGCCCGGCCTGGGAGGCGCCCGCGGGCCTGGTTCACACGGTCTATCCCGATCAGATCGGCTATATCGCCCATATCGACACCCCCGCCCTTCGCGATCTGGCGGACAGCGAGGGCTGCGACATCCACCTGCGCGCCCTGCCCGGCACATTTGTCGTCAAGGGCAGACCGCTGGCCGATATCAGCCAGCCGGACCATGATGAGAAGGTGCGCCTGGCATTCACCATCGGCGACGCGCGCAGCTTCGATCAGGACCCGAGGTTCGGGTTGATCGTGCTCAGCGAGATTGCGTCGCGCGCGCTGTCGCCGGGGATCAACGATCCGGGCACGGCGATAGATGTGGTCGGCAGGGTTCTGAGGCTTCTCAGCGACTGGCAGACCCCCACGTCCGCCTCGGACGATGAAGAAGGTGTTGGGCGGCTCTATGTGCCCGCGCTTGAAACCGCGGACCTGGTCGAGGACGGGTTTGGCGCCGTCGCCCGTGACGGCGCGGGCGTCGCAGAGGTGCAAATACGCCTGCAAAAGGCGCTGTCCGCGCTGGCCGCGCAATCCGATCCGCCGATGGCCGAGGCCGCGCGCGCCTTGTCGCGGCGCGCGCTGGACCATGCCAAGGCCGTATTGTCACTGCCCGCCGATCTGGACCGGGTGATTGAGGCGCTGCCCGCGGCCATAGCCCCCGATGTGGGCGACAAGAACGCCTGACCCGCTACTCCGCCGCCTCCATGTAGCTTTCCAGCGGCGGACAGGTGCAGATCAGATGCCGGTCGCCATAGACGTTATCGACCCGGCCCACTGGTGGCCAGTATTTGTCGACCCGGAACGCGCCCGGCGGAAAGCAGCCCTGTTCGCGGGGGTATTTCCGCCCCCACTCCGCTACAAGGTCTTCGACCGTGTGCGGCGCATGACGCAGCGGGCTATCCTCGGCCTTGATTTCGCCGTTCTCGACCGCGCGAACTTCTTCACGGATCGCCAGCATCGCGTTGATGAACCGGTCCAGCTCGGCCTTGGTTTCGCTTTCGGTCGGCTCCACCATCAGCGTGCCGGTCACCGGCCAGCTCATCGTCGGCGCGTGAAACCCGTTGTCGATCAGGCGCTTGGCGAAATCATCCACGGTCACCCCGACCTCGGCAAAGGGCCGCGTGTCGATGATGCATTCGTGTGCGACATGGCCGTGCGAGCCCATGAACAGAATCTCGTATTCGCCGCTCAACCGCTTGGCGATATAGTTGGCATTCAGGATCGCCACTTTGGTCGCCTGGGTCATCCCGGCACCGCCCATCATCAGGCAATAGGCCCAACTGATCGGCAGGATCGATGCCGAGCCCCAGGGCGCGGCAGAAACCGGCCCCTCCTCGCCGCCCGTTTCGGGATGCCCCGGCAGATGCGGCGCCAGATGCGCCTTGACGCCGATCGGCCCCATCCCCGGGCCGCCGCCGCCATGCGGGATGCAAAACGTCTTGTGCAGGTTCAGGTGGCTGACGTCGCTGCCGATCTCGCCCGGCTTGGCCACGCCAACCAGCGCGTTCAGATTGGCGCCGTCCAGATAGACCTGACCGCCATGCTTGTGGGTGATGTCACAGACATCGCGCACCGTCTCCTCGAACACACCATGCGTCGAGGGATAGGTGATCATGCAGGCCGCCAGCCTGTCGCCCGCCGCCTCGGCCTTGGCGCGGAAATCTTCCACGTCGATATCGCCATTCTCGGCGGATCTGACGACCACCACCTCCATTCCTGCCATCTGCGCCGAGGCCGGGTTGGTGCCATGCGCCGAGGTCGGGATCAGACAGACGCGCCGGCCCTCATCACCATTGGCCTTGTGATAGGCGCGGATCGTCAACAGCCCCGCATACTCGCCCTGCGCGCCCGAGTTCGGCTGCATCGACATCGCGTCATAGCCGGTGATTTCGCACAGTTTCGCCGACAGGTCTTCGATCATTTCGCCGTAACCCGCCGCCTGATCGACCGGCGCGAACGGATGCAGCGAGCCGAACTCGGGCCAGGTCACCGGCATCATCTCGGCCGCCGCGTTCAGCTTCATCGTGCACGACCCCAAGGGGATCATCGCCCGGTCCAAAGCCAGATCACGGTCGGCCAGACGGCGCATGTAGCGCATCATCTCAGACTCCGCCCGGTTCATGTGAAACACCGGATGGGTCAGGTAGTCGCTGGTGCGCACCATATCCTCTGGCACGCCCAGATCGCCGCGATGCGGCGGGGCGATCAGGATACCAAAGGCGCGCAGAATCTTATGCAACACCGCCTCATCCGTCGTCTCATCCAGTGAGATGCCGACACGGTTGTGGTGGATCTTGCGGAAATTCAGCCCCTCGTGCCGGGCCGCCGCCAGAATCCCCGCCTGTCCAACGCCGACCTCAACGGTGATTGTGTCGAAGAAATGCTTCGGGTCGACCTTGGCATCCGCCGCGCGCAGCGCCTTGGCCAGACGCACGGTGTTAAAATGCACCCGCTCGGCAATCGCGCGCAGCCCTTCGGGGCCGTGGAAAACCGCGTAGAATGACGCCATGACGGCCAAGAGCGCCTGCGCCGTGCAGACGTTCGACGTCGCCTTTTCGCGGCGGATATGCTGCTCGCGCGTTTGCAGCGACAGCCGGTAGGCCTGATTGCCGCGCGCATCGATGGACACGCCCACCAGCCGACCCGGCATCGCCCGCTTCATCTCATCCTTGCACGACATATACGCCGCATGCGGCCCGCCGTAGCCCATCGGCACACCGAACCTTTGCGCCGAACCGACAGCGATATCGGCGCCCATCGCACCCGGCTCCTTCAACAGCGTCAGCGCCAGAAGATCGGCGGCCATCACCGCCACCGCCTTGGCCTCATGCAAAGCCTCAATTTCGGGCGTGAAGTCGCGAACATGACCGTAGGTGCCCGGATACTGGAAGATCGCGCCGAAAACCTTGTCGGCTTCCAGCTTTTCCGGTGCCTCGACGATCACCTCGATCCCCAGGGGAGCGGCCCGCGTGCGGATCACCTCGATGGTCTGCGGATGACAATCGCGGTCGACAAAGAAAGCCCCGGCCTTCGACTTCGCAATCCGCTGCGCCATGGTCATCGCTTCCGCCGCCGCCGTCGCCTCGTCCAGCAGCGAGGCATTGGCGACCGGCAACCCGGTCAGATCGGAAATCATCGTCTGAAAGTTCAACAGCGCCTCAAGCCTGCCTTGCGCAATCTCGGGTTGATAGGGCGTGTATGCGGTATACCACGCCGGATTTTCCAGAATGTTCCGCTGGATAGCGGGCGGCGTCACCGTGCCGTAATAGCCCTGCCCGATCAGCGAGGTCATCACCCGGTTCTTTTCCCCCACACCGCGCATTTTCTCCAACAACCCGTGCTCGGACATCGGCGGCCAGGTCAGCGGCGCCTTCTGGCGGATGCTTTTCGGCACCGTGGCGTCGATCAGCTCATCCAGGCTACTGACCTCCAGCACCTTCAGCATCTCCGCCATCTCGGTGGGCGAAGGGCCGATATGGCGGCGGTTGGCAAAATCGTAAGGGTCGTATTCGGAGGGGGTGAAAGTCATGGCATGCCTCAGGCAATGAGTTCGTTATACGCGGATTCGTCCATATAGCCGTCGACATCGGCCATATTGGCGGGACGCATCTTGAAGAACCACGCCGCCCCCGTCGCGTCCTCGTTCACAAGGCTCGGGTTATCGCCCAGCGCCGGGTTCACCTCGACGATCTCGCCGTCGATCGGGGCCAGAATATCGGACGCCGCCTTGACGCTTTCAATCACCACGACATTATCACCCTTGGAAACCTTGCCGCCCGCTTCGGGCAGTTCGACAAAAACGATATCGCCCAGCTGTTCGGCGGCGTGTTTGGTGATGCCCACGATAACCAGATCGCCCTCGGGCTTCAGCCATTCATGATCTTCGGTATATTTCATCTTTTGTCCTTTTCAGCGTTTGTAGGAATGTGGGTGGAAAGGCGTGTCGGCGACGGTCACGGGCATCCGCTTGCCGCGCACCTCGCCCCAAAGCTTGGTGCCGCTGGCGGCATGCGGGGTCGCGACATAGCCCATCGCCACCGGCCGCTCGACCGACGGACCGAAACCACCCGAAGTGATTTGACCAACGGACAGTTCGGCATCCTCGGCGGCGAACAGTTGCGTCTCGCCGCGCATCGGCGCCCGGCCCTCGGGCAACAGGCCGACACGGCTGCGCACAGCACCCTCGGCCAGCTCACCCAGGATGCGTTCTGCCCCCGGGAATCCGCCTTCGCGCACACCACCTTTGCGGCGCGCCTTCTGGATAGCCCAGGTCAGATCGGCTTCGACCGGCGTGGTGCCCTCGTCGATATCCGAGCCGTACAGGCATAACCCCGCCTCCAGCCGCAGCGAATCCCGCGCGCCCAGCCCGATGGCCTCGACCTCGGGCTTTTCCAGCAGCAGCTGCGCCAGAATCCCGGCCTTATCCGCAGGCACCGAAATCTCGTAGCCATCCTCGCCCGTGTAGCCCGAACGCGAGACCCACAATTCTGTGCTGCCCGCGTGGAAAATTCCCACATCCATGAATTTCATCGTGCCGGTGCCATGCGCTATGCCATGCAGCACATCTGCCGCCGCCGGCCCCTGCAGCGCCACCAGTGCGCGGTCGGAAATCACCTCGATCTCGCAGTCGTCACCCAGATGCGCCCGCATATGCGCCACATCGGCCTCGACGCGCGAGGCATTGACCACGACGAACAGATGATCGCCCCGGTTGGCGACCATCAGATCGTCCAGTATCCCACCATTGTTATCGGTGAACATTGCATAGCGCTGACGCCCCGCCTTCAAGGCCAGCAAATCGACAGGCACTAGCCGCTCCAGCGCCAATGCGGCGTCCTCGACATTGCCCGACCGTGGCCTGAGGATGACCTGCCCCATATGGCTGACATCGAAAAGCCCTGCCGCCGCGCGGGTGTGCAGATGTTCCTTCATTACGCCAAGCGGATATTGCACCGGCATTTCCCACCCGGCAAAGGGCACCATCTTGCCGCCAAGACGTTCATGCAGATCGAAAAGCGGCGTGCGCTTCAACGCGGCGTCGGACGGATCGGCCATCTTGCCCCCTTTTGCCGCAAGCATTCCGAAATGCCCGGCATCTTCGCGGCAGGATGGTCCTGCCTCCCGATGCCCCCTCTGTCCTTTCGCCTGAGATCGTTATCCCTTCGGCGGGCGCATGCGGCGCCACTCTCCAGAGTCTGCTGCCAGGTCGGTCCTTTTGCCTGAGAGTTTACCGGGGCGGTTGCTCCTTCGGCACCGGGGTATTCCCCGGCTTCTCCCTTCCTGACCGCTCCGGCTTAGCCGAAGCCGCTAAACCCGGCAAGGGGCTTGCTCGAAGACCGCCCTTCGGTCAGGGGTATCCGCCATGCGTGACCCGTTCTTCTTCGGCTACGGCAGCCTGGTGAACCGCCGGACCCATGACTTCGCCGAGGCCTATCCGGCCCGGATCGGCGGCTGGCGACGCGCCTGGGCACATACCGGCCTGCGCGATGTCGCGTTCCTGACCGCCGTTGCCGAACTCGGCACCGAGATGGAGGGCCTGATCGCCGCCGTGCCTGGCGCCGACTGGCAGGCGCTCGACGCGCGCGAATGGGCCTATACCCGGCATGCCGTGGGTCATCTGGTGGCACATCAGGCCGGGCGCGAGGTGCATGTCGAGGTCTACGCCGTGCCGCCGCAACATGCCGCACCACCCTCGGTCCGCCATCCGATCCTGCTCAGCTATATCGACACGGTGGTACAAGGCTACCTGCACAGCTATGGCGAAGCGGGGGCGGCGCATTTCTTTGCAACAACAGAGGGCTGGGACGCGCCGGTGTTGAACGACCGCGCCGCGCCTCGATATCCACGCGCGCAGGTGCTGACGATACTCGAGCGGGATTTCGTGAACGCCCATCTGGCGCGCTACGGGGCCGATCTGATCGAGGCATGACCCAATCCGAATCTTCTGGCGAAGATTCCAGAAAACACGATTTTTCGGCGAAAAATCAGATCCTTCGCAAGAAGTATCGCGGCTTGAATTCTTCGCAGAAGAATTGCCGGCGTGGCATCACCCCAACACAGGTCGCTTCTGCAATAGAGGCATCACATCTGCCATCTCGGGCCCTTTTTCGCGCCCCGTCACGGCCTTCCTCAGAGGCATGAACAGCGCCTTGCCCTTGCGCCCGGTCGCGTCCTTCACCTTGCTGGTCCACTCATCCCAAGTCGTCGCATCGAACGGCATGTCCGGCAGCAACCCAAAGGCTGTCTCAACAAACTCGCCGTCCTCTGGATCGACCAAAGGCTTGGCCCCTTCGGCAAAAAATTTCCACCAGCCGGGCAGATCGGCACGTGTCGCAACATTATCCTTTACCGCAGCCCAGAATTGCTCTGCCAAGGCGCCAGGAACACCTGCCGCCAGAACATCGTCCTTTACGTTTTCGAAAGAAAGCGAGGCCAGATACCGCTGCGAAAGCGGCAAAAGATCGTCCGGATCGAACTTTGTAGGCGCCGAGCCGAATTTCGACAGATCGAATCCGTCGATCAATTCCTTATGGCTTGTGCGTAGCTCCACAGGGTCCGAAGACCCCAGCCGCGCCATCAGCGACAGGATCGCCATCGGCTCGACGCCTTGCCTGCGCAGATCACGGAGGGCCAGCGTGCCCAACCGCTTCGACAGAGCCTCACCCTGCGGCCCGGTCAAGAGCGAATGATGCGCGAAACGCGGCGGTTTGGCGCCCAGCGCCTCGATGATCTGGATCTGCGTCGCGGTGTTGGTCACGTGGTCCGACCCGCGCACGATATCGGTCACCCCCATCTCGACATCGTCGACCACCGAAGCCAGCGTATACAGAACCTGCCCGTCGGCACGGATCAGCACCGGGTCCGAAACCGAAGCTGCATCAATCGAGATCGGGCCAAGGATGCCATCGGCCCACTCGATCCGGTTCTGGTTCAGCAGGAACCGCCAGTACCCATGACGTCCTTCGCCGCGCAGCTTGTCCTTTTCGGCCTCGCTCAGCTTCAGCCCCGCCCGATCGTAAACCGGCGGCTGCCCCATGTTCAGCTGCTTCTTGCGCTTCAGGTCCAGCTCGACGGGCGACTCGAAGACCTCATAGAATCGCTCTTTGGCGCGCAGCGCATCCGCCGCCGCCGCATACCGCGCCAGTCGCGACGACTGCGTCTCGATCCGGTCCCAGGTAAGGCCCAGCCAGGTCAGGTCTTCCTGAATCCCGTCCGCATATTCCGCCTTTGACCGTTCCTGGTCGGTATCGTCCAGACGCAGGATGAACGTGCCGCCCGCCTTGCGCGCAATCATCCAGTTGAACAACGCCGAGCGCAGGTTGCCGATATGCAGATAGCCGGTCGGCGACGGCGCAAAGCGGGTGACGGTCATCGATGCTCTCCTCGGATGACGGCCCCTCTTTCACAGAGCTGCCGTTTTGTCCATATGAAGGCCATGACACCCGACTGGACAGCCGCCACCGCCCCCGACCTCGCCACCTTCGAGGCGCTGGCCGAAGCCGCCCGCGACAC
>JBBKVJ010000094.1:0-2756 GCA_037968375.1 Paracoccaceae bacterium
GTGCAGACGCGAGCCGGCGGACCGGGGCCGGCGCGCGGCGATCATCCGCGCCACCCGCTGCGCCACAAGGGCGGCGACGACAAGGATATAGACAAGGTCGGCCAGCAGGACAAAGCGCAGTGCCCGCGACGATGACCCCTGATCGAGCGGTCCAAGCGCGAGCAGCGTCAGGATCGTCAGCACCGGGCCCAGCGTCACCAGACCCAGCGTCGCCAGGTTCTGAAACCGCCGCTGCTTGCGAAGTCGGTTCAGCCGCTCCCAGGGTGAGCTGCGGGCCGGGCTTGCCAAAGGTGCCTCACGATGTTGTGCCGCCGGGGGCGGCTACCGCCAAGTGTCGTGGCTCTGTATCAGACCTGCGACCCATGCGCCACGGTTCTGTTGCGGTTTTACATCAATTTTCGGCGCCTTGTCACGCGGATATCGAGATCGGTGATCTTCTTGCGCAGCGTATTGCGGTTGATCCCCAGCAGATCGGCGCATTTCGTCTGATTTCCGCCGGTCGCATCCAGCGCGATCTCGATCAACGGCGCCTCGACCTCGCGCAGGATGCGCTGATAAAGGCCGGGCGGCGGCAGCGCGCCGCCATGCAGGTCGAAATAGCGCTGGAGATGCCCGGCCACCGATCCGGCAAGCCGGTCACCCTCGCTTTGGCGCAGCGGCTCGACGGCGGGCTGATTGCCCAGTGCCGCTTCAACCTCGGCGCGTCCGATATCTTCGGCACTGCCGGTCACCGCCAGCCTGCGCACGGTATTTTCCAGCTGGCGCACGTTACCGGGCCAGGAATAGGCGCGGATCAGCGCCATCGCTTCGGGGGCGATTCGGGACAGGCTGTTACCACTGTCACTGCGCGCCAGAAAGTGCTCGGCCAGAAGCGGGATATCCTCGACCCTCTCGCGCAGGGGCGGCACCGTCAGCGTGACACCGCCCAGCCGGTAATACAGGTCCTGACGGAAATCGCCCGCCTCCATCCTGGCCACCAGATCGGCCTGCGAGGTGGCCATGATCCGGGGTGCGGTGTCGCTCAGCGCGTCCAGCATCCGGGCGACGCGGCCCTGCGCCTCGGCATCGAAATCGCCGACCTCGTCGAACACCAGCGTGCCACCCCGGGCCCGCGACAACAGCGTCTGTGGCCCGTCCATGCCCACCAGATCGCCCGCCTGAGCAACCACGAAAGGCAGTGTCCGCCGGTCGGAAAAGTCATGGATCGCACGCGCAATCAAGGATTTTCCGGTGCCCGATTCGCCGGTGACCAGCACCGGCATCTCGGTGTTCATCACCCGTGCCACCAGCCGGTACAGCGCCTGCATCGCCGCCGTCCGCCCGACCAGCGGCAGATCGTCGGCGGGTGCCTCGGTCTGCGGCGAGGCCTTGGGCGCCGCCCGCCGCTTGGCATCCAGGGCGCGCGCCGAGCGTTTCATCAGATCGGGCAGGTCGAACGGCTTGGGCAGGTAGTCATAGGCGTCCTTTTCGGCCGCCTGAATCGCCGTCATGATGGTGTTTTGCGCCGAGATCACGATCACCGGCAGACCGGGCCGCGCGGCACTGATCTTTGGCAGGGCGTCCAGCCCGTTGCCGTCGGGCATGATGACATCGGTGATCACCAGATCGCCCTTGCCCTCTTCCACCCAGCGCATCAGCGTGACCATGCTGGACGTCGCATGAACGCGGCAGCCCGCCCGGGTCAGCGCCTGGGTCAGAACGGTGCGGATCGTGCGGTCGTCGTCGGCGACCAGAACGGTGCCATCCATCAGCTGTCATCCTCTTTCGGCGCCATTGGCAGGGAAATCCGAAACGCGGTGCGGCCCGGGGTGCTGTCGACCGAGATCCAGCCGTCATGGTCGGAGACAATCTTGGACACCAGTGCCAGACCCAGCCCGGTGCCGTTCTCGCGCCCCGAGACGAACGGATCAAAGATATCGGCGGCCAGCGCGGGCGGAATCCCCGGCCCGTCGTCGACGATCTCGACGACCAGTGGCAGGGCAACGCCGCCGCCATCGCTGCGCCGCAACCGCAGCGACAGATCGTAGAAGGTGCGCATCCTGATCGTGCCACCCTTGGGCGCGGCCTCGGCGGCGTTCTTCAGCAGGTTCAACAGCACCTGCAACATCTGGTCGGCATCGACATAGGTCTGCGGCAGCGACGGGTCGTAATCCTCAACAATTGTCATATGCGCGGCAAACCCGACCCGGGCGGATTTTTTCGCGCGGTCCAGAAGATCGTGGATATTCACCGCGCGGCGTTCCGGCGGGCGCAGGTTACCGAACTGCTCGACCTGCTCCAGCAGCTTCACGATGCGGCGACTTTCCGTGACGATCAGATCGGTCAACTCGCGATCTTCGGGGCCCAGCGACATCGACAAAAGCTGCGCCGCCCCGGTGATCCCGGCCAGCGGATTCTTGATCTCATGGGCCAGCATCTCGGCCATGCCGATCGCCGATTTCGCCGAGGATTTCACCGAATGCGCCCGCTCCAGCCGGTCGGCGATCTCGTGGCTGGCGATGGTCAGCAGGACCCGGCCCGGGTCATCTGCGACGGGCGCTATCTGCAAGGTGCAATGAAACGGCGGCCTGTTGCCCGCCGTCACATCGACGTCGTTGACGAACAACAGCGCGCGCGCCTCGCGGACCCGCGCAAAGGCGCCGTCAAGGGCCGCATCGACCGATAGCCGGTCCCAGATCGGCTGTCCGCACAGCGCCTTGGCCGAGGCGTTCATGAACTGCTCAGCCGCCGGGTTCACATCCTCGATCCGGTCGTCG
>JBBKVJ010000095.1:0-2776 GCA_037968375.1 Paracoccaceae bacterium
TTCCAGCCCCGCCGCCTCCCACTCCTGCAAGGCCAGCAGGGTCGGACCAATCTGTACCCGGTTGGAATCATTGGGTGTTCCATCCCCCAGCATCGCCCCCTTTGATGGATCAATCTTGCGGGTATCGCGGTGATGTTGGTTCATGGACTTTCCCTTTGGCTTTCTAGGATGGTACGTCAGGGGCAGACCCAAGCAGGCCTGAAACCGGCCCGCAATGTCGGTTTCGGAATGTCAGGACGCCAGATGAGCAACCCGGAAATGCAGGCCCAGTACGAGGCATACCCATACCCCGACCGCGACCCCGGGGATGAGGCTAAGCGCCTGATAACAGGGTCTCCTTCCATCCCGGCCGAGATGGATCACAACCTGTGGGGCGGCGCGCGCGACTGGTCAAAGCCGCTGCGCGCATTGGTGGCAGGGGGTGGCACCGGCGATGGGCTGATTCAACTGGCGCAGATGCTGACCGACGCCGGACGCCCCTATGACATCACCTATATCGACCTGTCCACCGCCGCCCGCAAAATCGCCGAGGCACGGGCCAAAGCCCGCAAATTGCAGGGTATTACCTTCGTCACAGGCTCTCTGCTGGACGCAGCCGACCACGGCTCGTTCGACTACATCGATTGCTGCGGCGTGCTGCATCATTTGCCCCGCCCGCAGGACGGCTTCGACGCCTTGGCCAAGGCACTGACACCCGGCGGCGGCATCGGACTGATGGTCTACGCACCGCTGGGCCGGTCCGGAGTCTACCCTTTGCAGGCAGCTTTCAACGCACTATTTCAAGGCGTTGCCCCCCAGGACCGTCTGCGCCACGCCAAATCTGTCTTCGCAAAACTGCCCACCGGTCACCCGTTTCGCAGCAATCCCCACCTAGTCGATCACACCCAGGGCGACGCCGGTTTCTACGATCTGCTGCTGCATTCTTCCGATCAACCCTTCACCATAGACGCGCTGATTAACGCCCTAACCACCGCCGGACTGGCGCTTGCCTGGATGCCAGAGCCCGCGTTGTACGACCCCGCAACGATTCTGCCCGACGGTGTCAAGGCACCGGAAACGCTGGACCTTTCAGGGCGCATGGCCCTGGCCGAAAACCTGCGCGGCACCATGAAAGTCCACGTCGCCTATGCCACTTTGAAGAACGCCGTTCAAAAACCACCCCTCGGCAAACCAAACGCCATCCCGCACCTGCGCGGCGTCGATGGGCGGCGCTTGGGGCAGGCCGTGGCGCAAAAGGGCGGCATCCGGATCACTGCTGGCGGCGAGAAGTTCATGTTAAATATCCCAAAATCCGCAGCACCGCTGATCGCCATGATCGACGGGCGCACGCCCCTTGGCGCAATCCAGCAACGCGCCGGACTTGACGCCATCGCCTTTGCGACGCGCTGGGGCCCGGTCGAACGCGCGCTGTGCGGTTACGGCCAAATGCACTACTCGCGCCTGCTGACGGCCCCCAAATGATCGACCCGCTGCAACCCAAACCGATCCTGCAGGACCGGCTGCACGAGGTGCCGTGGATGCGCCCGTCCACGGCACGGCTGCCGGGTACCGGACCGGTCCAGCCCGGCGATTGGCTGCGCGTCGATGAGGCCTACGCCGGACAGATGGCCCTGCGCGACCGGCTGATCGCAAAGCGGGGCGGGGCCGTGCATGCGTTACTGCCCGATGCCAAGACGCCTGCGCGCGAATTGCTAGCGCTGGTTCTGGCGGACCTGACGAAGCGTGCAGGCTTTCAAGTAGAGAACGAGCGTGTGACACGCCCCGATGGCCAGACCATCACAATCGATTTCAATGCGCCGCTACTAACCCTCGGTCGCCTTATGCAACAGGATTTCTGTATCCTGCAGCGCCATGAAGACGAGCATATCCTGACCGGTGCGATCCTTTGCTTTCCGGCAAGTTGGACGCTGGCAGAAAAGATCGCTCGACCACTGTCGGCGATCCATGCGCCTGTGTCCGAGTACACCCAGGACATGGCCCGCCGGGTCCAGCGCTTATTCGATGCGGTGCGCGTTGAGACGCCGCTTTGGCGGGTGAACCTGCTGTTGTATCAGGACGCGGCCCTGCATCAGCCACGGCGCGTTGGTGACGATAGGATCACGAATGACCGGGACGCGCCATTCGTGCGATCGGAACGTCAATGCATCAGCCGGTTGCCGAAGACCGGCGCAATTGTCTTCGCGATTCACACAGTGGTCGTCCGGGTAAATAGCCTGCCCGGGGACGTGCGGGCGCAGATGATGCGGCATCTCGACGGCGCGCTTTAAGTCCGCGTCGCGTGTGTGCGCACCCCTCAAATATGCCTTCGCGCGAACAATAACTGCAATTTGGCCCCATTATCTCCACAGTTGTTAACGAGAAAGGGACAATCACAACGATTGGACCAAACTGATGACGCATCAGAACGAACATGCCGAAACCAGCCTTCTTTTTATTGGTCACACGGCACCGCTAGACGCCGTTGACACGGTTGCCTTGCGCTTCGTCATTGAAGGTATGGGGGTATCGGTTCAATAGGTCCGCGCGCAGGAAGGCGAATATGTTCATCTGATCTGCGACAGTGTCCAGATACTGGTCGCGGGCTTTGACCGGCCCTTCCCAATGGCGCATTTTCGTGGTGTGTCGCGCCGTTTGGAAGATGACGGACAACAGCGCGAAGTGCTGTCCCTGCTGGCAGGTCATGGATCCAGTCTGACCATTCTGGTGATGGATCACGCCGATCGCCCGGGCGAGGCCGACTTGGCCCTGAAAACTAAGATTTGCAATGAAACTGTAG
>JBBKVJ010000096.1:0-12459 GCA_037968375.1 Paracoccaceae bacterium
GTCCAGGGCCTTGCGCGCCTTCAGAGTCAGAAGCTCGGGGTCACCGGGACCGGCGCCGACGAAATCGACGCGGCCGGGGGTGGCTTGGCGCGAAAGGTGACGGGCAAGCAGGGTGGCAAGTGCGGCGTCCGGCGCCTCGCCACGGGCCAGTGCCGCGGCGCCTTCGGCGTCATACCATTCGGCCCAGAATTCGCGCCGGGCGCGACCATGCGGCAGAGCCTCGGCCTGATCCCGGAACGCCTTGCCAGCGGCGGCAAGCGCGCCTGTGTCAGGCGACAGGCGCGCCTCGATCCCGGCTTTCAGCGCACGGGCCAGAACCGGCGCCGCGCCTTCGGTGCCAATCGCGACAGTGACCGGCGCCCGGTCGACGATGGCGGGGGTGATGAACTGCGAGGCGGCAAGATTGTCGACCAGATTCACCAGCGCGCCCTCGGCGCGGGCGATGGCACCCACGCGGGCATCCTCGGCGTCATCCTCGGTGGCGGCATAGGCAAGGGTGGCGCCGATCGCGTCGCCGGGGGCGAAGGCGCGGCGGATCAGGGTCAGGCGACCTTTGGCCGCCCAGTCTGCGATCTCGGGCGCGGCAGCGTCGGCGAAGACGGTGATCCGTGCCGGGGTCTTCAACAGCAGCCGCAACTTCGCCAGTGCCGCCTCACCACCGCCTGCAAGCACGACGCGGGCCTCTGCGAGGTCGATGAAAATCGGGAAATGCTGCATGATCTGCGATCCTTTGGTCTGGCATCAATATAGGACGATGTTCCGTAAACTTGCCATATGTTCTTGCAGATAAGGACGTCTGTTTGGTATATGGGCAATTGATACGAGAATGTTCCAAGGGAGAGGTGAAACCGGAATGGCAGCCCAATTCGATGAGATCGACCGGAAAATCCTTGCCGAGCTGCAGGAGGATGCCAGCCAGTCGCTGGACGAGATCGCCCGCAAGGCGGGGTCATCGAAAACCCCGGTCTGGAACCGGATTCGCAAGCTGCGCGAGGCCGGTGTGATCGGGCGGCAGACGGTGATCCTCGATCCCGAGGCGCTGGGGCTTGAGGCCTGCTTCTTCGTGCTGATCCGCACCTCCGAGCATGAGGCCGACTGGCAGCGCAAGTTTCTCGAGACGTTGAACGCGCGGCCAGAGGTTCTGGAGGCGCACCGGCTGGCCGGCGATATCGACTATATCCTGAAGGTCCGGGTCAAGAACGCGCGCGCCTATGACGCGTTCTATCAGGCGCTGATTTCCGAGGTGCGGATTTTCAACGTGACGGCGCTGTTGTCGATGGAAGAGATCAAGGCGACGACGGTATTGCCGGTGGGGTAGGTCCACCGTCGAACCCCGCTACTGGACCAAGCGGTCAAGTCCGGCTGACGATCAGGCTGTCGAGCCCGTGAAAGTGATAGAGATTGGCATAGCGCGCGGGTTTACTCAGGCGTAGATCCGGCAGCCGCGCGAACAGGATCGGCAGGGCGATCTGCAGTTCCAGCCGGGCCAGCGGTGCGCCCACACAAAAGTGCAGGCCCGCGCCAAAGCTGGTGTTGGGCTTGATCGGGCGCGCGGGGTCAAAGCGGTCCGGATCGGAGAAAATCAGCGGATCACGGTTGGCGGCGGCAAGGAGCAGGCCAACCTCATCGCCGCGTCGGAAGTTGTGACCGGCGACCGCGCAATCCTCGTAGCAATGACGCGTGAACATATGCAAGGGCGGGTCGTGGCGCAGGATCTCCTCAACCGATGCCGCGATGGTCTGGGCGGCGAGGGTGCCGGCTGGGGTCCGGTGCTCGAGAAGCGCCTTCACGCCATTCCCGATCGTATGAACCGTCGCCTCATGGCCTGCGTTCAGCAGAAGGATGCAGGTGCTGATCAGCTCGTCGGTGGTGAGCTTTTCGCCACCCTCTTCGGCGGCGATCAGATGGGTGATCAGGTCATCGGCAGGCTGGTCGCGGCGCTCCTCCACATAGCCGCGCAGGAATGCGGAAAAGGCCTGGGCCGCGGCGGCGGCACGGTCTTCGACCTCGCGGGTGCGCCGGGCCTGATACATCGCGACCATTGCGTTTGACCAGGCCAGCAGATCATCGGCGCGGGCCTCGGGCACACCCAGAAGGCGGGCGATGACGATCACCGGCAGTCTGGTGCAATAGGCCGGGATCAGGTCGAACGATCCGGATGGAAAGCGGTCGATCAACTGGTGGCAGAGCGTCTCGATCTCGGGCGCAAGGGCCGCGATCCGGCGCGAAGTGAAGGCTCGCAGGACGAGGCCGCGCAGCCGGGTGTGGCGGGGTGGCTCCAGCTCCAGCATCGAATGCGCCTCGACCGCGTAGAACGGGGCGAGGTGCGGCGGGATCGGTTGGCGCGCCTCAGGCGGCACTTCGCGGCCAAAGCGCCGGTCGCGCAGAAGCGCGTTCACCGCCTGCCAGCCGGCGGCGACAGGCATCTTGTAATCTTCCCAGAAGGCAATCGGACCCGCAGCGCGAACCTGAGTATAGAACGGGTAAGGGTTCTGGACAAAGCCCGGATCGGTGGGCGATTGCCAGAAGGACCGCATCGTGTCAGTCGGCACCCCGGACCGCGATTGTCGCATCAGCAGGCGGCTGGAACACCTTCTGGATGAAGAAAAGTGCCGCAGCCAGAGCCACTCCGCCAAGGTCGGTCAACACCCCGCCCTCGATCATCATCAAGGCAGCAATCATCAGGCCGACCCGGATGAACCAGGCGACCCGGCCACCCATGAACCAGCCCTGCACCGCCGAGGACAGTAGGAACACGCCGACCACCGCCGTAACGCAGGCGCGGATCACGATGTACCACTCGGCATCCATCAAAAGCGCACCGTTGTAGAAGAACATGAACGGCACGATGAAGGCCGAGAGGCCCATCTTGAACGACGTCACCGAGGTTTCCATCGGGTTCGCCCCGGATATGCCTGCGGCGGCGTAACTGGCCAAAGCTACAGGTGGCGTGATGGCGGAAACCACCGCGAAATAGAAAACGAAGAAGTGCGCCGTCAGCACCGGGATGCCAAGATTGGTCAGGCCCGGTGCCACCACCGAGGCCGCCACCGCATAGGCCGCCGTCGTTGGCATGCCCATGCCCAGAAGGATCGCGATGCACATCGCAAAGAACAGCGCCAGCAGCTGCGATGTATCGGCGATGCCCAAAAGCAGGTTCGAGAACCGCGCGCCGACCCCGGTCAGCGAGATCACACCCACGATGATACCCGCACAGGCACAGACCGCGATGATCTGGATCGACATCACACCCGCGATCTCGAACGCCTTGAAGATGCTGCGCAGCCCCATCCGGTAGGGCGTCAGCCAGCTGACCACGGCGGCGGCGGCAGTGGCCAGCGTACCCGCGCGGATCACCGAGTAGCCCATGAAAAGGGCCACGATCAGGATCACGATGGGCAAAAACAGGAACGCCCGGCGGGCGAGTTTGCGGAATTTGGGCAACTCATCCTCGCGCATGCCGCGCATGCCCAGTTTGGCGGCTTCGAGATCGACCATGAAGTAAACCGACACGAAGTAGAGAAGTGCGGGGATGATCGCGGCATAGGCGATCTCGGTATAGGGAATGCCGGTGACCTCGGCCATGATGAACGCACCCGCGCCCATGATCGGTGGCATGATCTGGCCGCCGGTCGAAGCGGCAGCCTCGACAGCGCCGGCGGTGTTCTTCGAATAGCCGAGCTTTTTCATCAGCGGGATCGTCAGCGATCCGGTGGCCACCACGTTGCCGGCGCTGGTGCCGTTGATCATGCCCATCAGGCCCGAGGCAAAGATCGCCACCTTGGCCGGACCGCCGCGCGCACGGCCTGCCGCCGCGAAGGCGAAGTTGACGAAATAATCGCCGACCTTCGAGGCCTGCAAGAACGCCGCGAAGATGATGAAGAGGATGATGTAGGTCGATGACACCGCCGTGGTGGCGCCCAGGATGCCCGCATCGGTATAGACCTGGCTGAAGAACCGCGCCCAGTTGATGGGTGGTGAATTCAGAAAGCTGGGCAGGTATTGTCCGACGAAGACATAGACCAGGAAGATCGCCGAGATGATGATCAGCGCAAGGCCGGTCACCCGCCGCGTCAGTTCCATGATCAGGGCGGTGCCCGCGATCGCGGCCAGCGACATGCCGATCGGGGCAAAGGTGGTGCCGGTCGCATTGCGCGCAGCGGTCGAGAAGATTGGGATCAGGTAAAGCGCCACGGCAAAGCCGCACAGACACAGGACGAAATCGCTGATCCCGACGCCGTCGCGCTGGCGGCGCTCGACCCAGCCCAGAACAATGGCGCCGAAGGTTGAGATCAACAGCGGCACGCCGAAAAGCCAGATCTCGGCGACGCGCAGCCCTGTGCCCGTGCTGGCGGGCCAGATCACCACCCCACCCATGACCGGCAGATCGCCGCTGTTCACCACCCAGACGAAATAGATTCCGGTGCACAGTGCCAGCAGCACCGGAACCAGCAGCGCATAGCCGATCAGGGTGATCGTGTCGCGCGGGGCGCGTGCGGTATCGGAAAAGGGTGCCGCCGCAAAGAACAGAAAGCCAAGCGCCAGCGCGCCCGCGATGTGGACGATCCGGAAGTTCCAGGTCTCCAGCGGCAGGCTGGGCAAGAACGGCAGGTTCACCGCACCGCCGGTCAGGTTGCTGATCGACACGCCGTTCAGTGCGGCCATGTGAAAAGCGGCGTAGAACGCGGCCAACCCTGAGATGATCAAAAGGTTCCGGCCTTCGAAAATGCGCCGGTTGCCTTCGACCGGTTCATCGTCGACGCCCTGCGCGATCATGATCTCGTCTTCGTCGTCAACCCTTGCCTGGTCGCTCATAACACCCGTGTCCCCCCGGTTTTCGATTTTGCACCAGCCTACACGGCCTTATCGCCGATTGCTAAGAAAACGGGCCGCCCTCGCACATCGCGAAGGCGGCCCGTCTCACATGTCAGTCGCGTCAGCCTAGCCGCCGTAGATCATGTCGGCGGGGATCGAGGCGCCGTTCTCATTGAACCAGCGCGCCGCACCGGCATGCCATTTCATGACCTTGTTCTTGTCCCAGTTCTCGGGCAGCGTTTCGCCCGCCGCCTTGTGGATGTTCGTCATCCGGGCGTTGTCGGACATCACCACCTTGGTCGCCTCGTAGACAAAGCTTTCCGGCAGATCGCAGCCCGCGATGGCAAAGTTCCACATCGCCACGGAATTCGCATCCGCCGACAGCGAGGTGTAGGTACCCGAGGGGATCTGGAACGCCGAGACCGGATAGGCCTCTTCGATGGTGGCACGCTCTTCCTCGGTGAACTGGATGATGTTCACGTCGGTCTGCACCTCAAGCTGGCTGACCGCCGGAATCGGGATGCCCGCCGCAAAGGCGATCACGTCCAGAAGACCGTCCTGCAACTGGCTGCCAAGGTCATCCCAGCCACCATTGCGACGCTCGTAGTTGACGCCGAGCGTTTCCAGCATCAGCGGGAAATAGGTGTCCGAGGTCGAACCGGCCGGACCGAAGCCGATCTTGGCGCCAGCCGGGATTTCGGAGATCGAGGTGATCCCCGACGACGACAGTGCAGTGACCGAGAACGGCGTCTGATACATCGGGAACATCGCACAGGCCTTGTCCATCGCGACGCCGGGGGCGATCGGGTTGGTGCCGCCCAGAGATTCCGCCGCCGGGCCCATCGTGGTCATGCCGAACGCGGCCTCGCCGGTGTGGACCAGCGCCATGTTCTGCATCGGTCCACCGGTCACTTCGCCGCCGCCTGATACGCCCAGCTGTTCGGCGACCAGATTGGCAAAGCCCGACCCGTAGACAAAGTAGGTGCCGCCCTGGCTGGCGGTGCCAACGGTAAAGCTGGCGGGCCAGCCGGTGCGGTCCTGTGCGGCGACAGGCAGGGCGACAATGGTTGTCGCGGTGGCCAAAGCGGCCAGATTGAATATTTTCATGGAAAACCTCCCAGGGTTCTGTTGATGCGGGCGTTGGCACCCGCTTGCGCCCCGCGTCGAGGCCGGGCAGTTCGCAACCTTACTAGAGCAACGGGGCGAAGGGAAATTCAACCGGGTTTATCGCTAACAGCGAAAAAATCGGATGCGGCGATAAGGCTTGTCGGCATGGCGCCCGGTGTCCTGGCTCAGGCCCGTTCCAGCGCCTTTATGATCGGCGAAAAATCTTCGGCCTTCAGCGATGCCCCACCCACCAGCGCGCCATCGACATCGGGAATGGCAAATATCTGCACCGCGTTAGCGCCCTTAACCGACCCGCCGTATAGCAGCCGCACCGCCTCAGCCTGGTCTGGAAAACGCTGGTGCAAATGTGCGCGCAGGGCGGCATGAACCTCGGCGATTTGCGCGTCGGTCGGCACGTGGCCGGTTCCGATGGCCCAGACCGGTTCATAGGCTATGACCGTGTTGTGTCCGGTGGCGCCCTCGGGCACCGAGCCATCGAACTGCCGCGCGATCACGTCCAGCGTCTGGCCCGCGTCTCGCTGATCCCCGGTCTCGCCCAGACAGATCACGGCACAAAGCCCGGCGGCCCAGGCCGCGTTCGCCTTTGCCGCCACCATCGCATCGGTCTCGCCGTGGTCGGCGCGGCGTTCGGAATGGCCGACGATGACATGGCTCGCGCCGACATCGGCCAGCATCACCGCCGAGATATCGCCGGTATGCGCGCCCTTCGCCTCGGCGTGGCAATCCTGCCCGCCGGCATGGATCACCTTGCCGGCACGTTCGACCAGCCAGGCCAGATGCGTCGCGGGCGGGCAGAGCAGGATATCGCAGCCCGAGTCAGGATGACGCTTCAACAGCGCGTCAACCTCGGCCAGTGCTGCCCGGCTGCCGTGCATTTTCCAGTTCCCCGCCGCCAGTTTCCGCCGCATCTGATGCCTCCCTGATATCCACCCCGCATCCTGACCGCCTGCAGCGCAAGGTCAAGGCAGTCCAACGGACTGTTCTCTCGAAGCCATGGGTGTGTAAATCCGCAACCCAACCGCTTGCCCAAGCACAGGAAATCTGAAAACCTGCGCGTCGATCCTTGTAAACGGAGCACCGATGCCGCGCGGAGCCCTCACCGGAAGCCGGATTCGCGACCGGCGCCTGGCCGCAGGTATGCGTCAGGCCGATCTGGCCCGGGATGCCGGGATCTCGGCCTCGTATCTTAATCTGATCGAACACAACCGGCGCCGGATCGGCGGCAAGCTGGTCGCGAATATCGCCCGGGCGCTGGGCTGCGAGATATCGGCGCTGACCGAAGGCGCCGAGGCGGTGCTGCTGGCGGCACTTCGCGAAGCGGCGGCGGCGGGGGGCGTCCCTGTCGAGGACGACCGCGCCGAGGAATTCGCAGGCCGCTTTCCCGGCTGGGCCGCACTTCTGGCCGAACGCCATGCGCGCAGCGACCGGCTGGGGCAAGAGGTCGCGGCGCTGTCCGACCGGCTGGCCCATGATCCGCAGCTGTCCGCCTCGCTGCACGAATTGCTGACCGCCGTGACGGCAATCCGCTCGACCGCCTCTATCCTGTCGGACACCAGCGACCTCGACCCGGCCTGGGGCGCGCGGTTCCTTGGCATCATCGACACCGAGGGCCGCAGGTTGGCCGACGGTGCCGAGGCATTGGTGCGCTATCTCGATGGACCCGCTGCAGCCGCCCCCTCTGCCGAAACACCGCAAGAAGAGGTCGAGGCCTTTTTCGCCGCCCGCGATTGGCACCTGCCTGAGTTGGAACCCGCACAACCCGAAGCGATTGATCCGCTTCTGGTGGCGCCCGAGTTGAAGACACTGGCAGGCCGCACGCTCGCCCGCGCTGCAATGGAACGCTACTGCGCAGACGCGCGGTTGCTGCCGCTAAAAGTGCTGATCCCCTTCGCCGACGATCATCCCGGCGCGATTGCGGCGCGGTTTGCCGCACCCCTCGATGCGGTTCTGCGCCGTCTGGCTTTGCTACCGGGGCGCGAGGCGGGCCTTGTCATCGCCGACAATGCCGGGGCCATCACCTTTCGCCGCCCGCTGGCGGGCTTTGCGCTGCCGCGTCACGGTCCGGCCTGCCCGCTCTGGCCGCTTTATCAAGCGCTGTCACGCCCGGCGGTGCCGATTTCTGCACATCTGCGCATGCCCGGCCCCACCGCCCGCCGCGTCCGCGCCGATGCCGTCGCAATGCCGGTCCCGACACAGGCTGACGACCAGCCGCCCATTTTCACGGCGGTGATGCTGTTGCGCCCCGCACCCGACGAGGGCGCGGCCATGCCCGTCGGCCCGACCTGCCGGATCTGCCTCATCGCGGCCTGCCGCGCCCGGCGCGAGCCGTCGATCCTGACACCCGGCGGCATCTCACAAGCGCTTTGACAGCCCATCGCGGCTCCGCGATAGTGGCTGACAACAAAAAGCAGCACTGCTTGGCTTGACCCGGGGGAGATCGAAGGATGGACAAGCGTGTCCTTCTGATCGAGGACGAACCCAGCATCATCGAGGCGATCCGGTTCATCCTGACCCGCGACGGCTGGTCGGTTCAGACCCATTCCGATGGCACAACAGCGGCGGCGCGGGTGCGCGAGGCGCGCCCGACCGTGCTTATTCTCGATGTCATGCTGCCCGGGCGATCTGGTTTCGACATCCTTGAGGATCTGCGCGGCGATCCCGATTTTGCGGCGCTGCCGGTCCTGATGCTGACCGCGCGTGGTCAATCCGCCGACCGCGCCCGTGCCGAACGCGCAGGCGCCAGCCGCTACATGACCAAGCCGTTCTCGAATGCCGAGGTTCTGGCCTCGGTCAACGCACTGGCGGCGGGCGCATGAAACGCCCCAAGCCGCCGCTGTTCCTGCAGCGCGACAGTTACCGCCGCCGTCGCCTGGCCGATGCGGCACGGGTGCTGCCGGTCCTTGGCGCGCTTCTGTTCATGGTGCCGCTCCTGTGGGCGCCGCAGATCACGCCCGCGCAAGACACCGCGCGGGGTGGCCTCTACATCTTCGCGGTCTGGGCGGGGCTGATCCTGACGGCCTTCGCGCTGTCAAGGCGGATCCGATCGCGCGCGTCCCGCGACGTCGAAACTGCCGGGGACGACGACGCCTGATGCTGCCCTTCAACATCCTTGTGGCAGTCTGCGTGGGGTATGTCGCGGTGCTGTTCTTGCTGGCTTTCGGGGCCGAACGCGCCGCCGCAAAAGGCTATGTCGCCTGGCTGCGCTCGCCCCTGGTCTACACGTTGTCGCTGTCGATCTACTGCACCGCCTGGACGTTCTACGGGGCGGTCGGCTATGCCGCGCGCTCGGGGCTCGAGTTCATCACGATCTACCTCGGCCCGACGCTGGTGATGGTCGGCTGGTGGCTGTTGCTGCGCAAACTGGTGCGCATCGGCAGGGCGCAGCGGGTCACCTCGGTCGCCGACCTGTTGTCGGCCCGCTACGGCAAGTCCGCCCTTATCGGCGCCATTGTCACGCTGATCGCGGTGGCCGGCGCCACGCCTTATATCGCGCTGCAACTGCAATCGGTGACGCTGGCGTTCTCGGTCTTTGCCGAGGGCGAAGCAGGCGCGCGCGTTTGGAATGCCAGCGAAACCGCCCTGCTGGTGGCAGCAGGTTTGGCGCTGTTCACCATCCTCTTCGGCACCCGCAACCTTGATGCGGATGAGCGTCACCACGGCGTCGTTCTGGCCATCGCGGTCGAGGCAGTGGTGAAACTGGCGGCACTTCTTGGCGTCGGCATCTTCGTGGTCTGGGGGCTGGCCGATGGCCCCGGTGACATGCTGACGCGGATCGACGCCTCGCCGATCGCCGAATGGCGGCTAGATCCGGGCCGCTGGGTGACGCTGACGTTTCTGTCGGGGGCGGCACTGCTGTGCCTGCCACGGATGTTTCAGGTGCTGGTGGTCGAAAATGTCGACGAACGGCAACTGGCCACTGCCTCTTGGGCGTTTCCGCTGTACCTGTTCCTGATCAGCCTGTTCGTCGTGCCGATCGCGGTCGCGGGTCTGAACCAGTTCGGCACCGGCGAGAACCCCGATCTGTTCGTGCTCACCCTGCCGCTTGCCAACGGCAAGGAAGGCCTTGCGATGCTGGCGTTTCTTGGCGGCTTCTCGGCCGCCACGTCAATGGTGATCGTGGCCTCGATTGCCTTGTCCACAATGGTGTCGAACCACCTGTTCTTACCGATCTGGCTGTCGTTCCGCGAACCCAATGCGCGCTTTCCCGAAGATGTCAGGCACATCGTTCTGCGGGTGCGGCGGTTGTCGATCATCGGCATCCTGGCGCTGGGCTGGCTGTACTACAGGAACTCAGGCGGCGGCACCGCACTGGCGGCCATCGGCCTGATCAGCTTTGTCGGCGTGTCGCAGTTTCTGCCCGCGATGGTTGGCGGGCTGTTCTGGCGCGGCGCCACCCGCAATGGTGCGGCGGCCGGCCTCGTCACCGGTTTTCTGGTCTGGGCCTATACGCTGTTCCTGCCGTCGTTCGGTGCGCCCACCGATCTCTGGGCCGAAGTGCAGGCCATCGGCCCCTACGGCATCGCCTGGCTGCGCCCGCAGGCGCTGTTCGGCATCGAAGGCGTCGATCCTCTGGTCCACGCCGTCTTCTGGTCAATGCTGTTGAACACCGGCGCCTTCGTGGCGGTCTCGCTGATGTCGTTTCCCGGACCGATGGAGCGCCTGCAGGGCGTCGAGTTCGTCGAAGTGTTCAAGCGTGAGGGCACGTCGCCGCAGGGCTGGCGCGGCGGTCTGGCCAGTGCCGAGGAACTGTTGGTGATGGCGCAGCACATCCTCGGCCCCGATCAGGCGCAGCACATGTTTCAGACGGCCGCGACCGAACAGGGGCCGGGCGGCTATCTGCCCGAGGTGACCCCGGAATTCCTCGAGCGGCTCGAGCGCAGTTTTGCGGGTGCTGTCGGCTCGGCCACCGCACACGCGATGATCGCGCAGGCCGGCGGCGGCACCAGCGTTTCGGTCGACGATCTGATGGCGGTCGCCGACGAGGCGCAGCAGATCCTCGAATATTCGCAGCGTCTCGAGACCCAGTCCGAGGAATTGTCCCGCACCGCCCGACAGCTTGGTGCCGCCAACCAGAAGCTGACCGAACTGTCGGTGCAAAAAGACGCCTTCCTCGGCCAGATCAGCCACGAGCTGCGCACGCCGATGACCTCGATCCGGGCGTTCTCGGAAATCCTTGGCGAGGATGGCCTGACCGATGCCGAACGCACCCGCTATGCCGGTGTGATCCACGACGAGACAATCCGCCTGACCCGGCTGCTCGACGATCTTCTCGACCTTTCCGTCCTGGAAAGCGGCACCGTGCAGTTGAACCTGCGCGAGGTGCGGCTGCGCGATGTGATCGCCCGCGCCGTCTCGACCGCCAGCGCCGCCTCGGGCCACCGACAGATCGCCATTGCCCGCAACGAAGAGGCCGAGGATATCGCGCTGGTCACCGATCCCGACCGGCTGGCGCAGGTCTTTATCAACCTCTTGACCAACGCCCGGAAGTACTGCGAGGCCGAAGCCCCCGAGGTCCGTATCGCGGTGCGCCTGCGCAAGGGCACGGTGCAGATTGACGTGATTGATAATGGCGCCGGCATCCCGCGCAAAAGCCAGGACATCATCTTCGAGAAATTCGCCCGTCTGGGTGATCACGCGCGGGCCGGTGGCGCTGGCCTTGGCCTGGCAATCTGCCGTGAGATCATGGAGAAGCTGGGCGGTTCGATCGCCTATCTGCCGGGCCAGGGCGGCGCGGCGTTTCGGCTGACCCTGCCGCTGTCTTCCGAGCCGCGATAACGCTTTCTCAACCTTGATCGGGCACTTCGTGACAGGGAAGGGCGGCGGATTTCATGGCGGACGGCGGCACGGCATCTGTTCTGAAGCGCAAGACGGGCCAGGCGCGCGCCGGTGGCGCCGGTCAACTGCGTGGGCCGGTTGGACCGGGCAAGGCGCTGTCCGACGCCTTTCGCAAGGCGGCCGAAGAGGAATTGCAGCTGACCGTCATGGCGGGCGAGCCGCGCGAACGGCGTGCCACGCCTGCCGAGCTTCTGGAAAGCCTTCCCGAGCAGTGCTTTCTGGGCATCCTGATCGGGCCCGAGGACAGCGCGGGCCTTTTCTGCCTTGATCCCGGCGCACTGTCGTCGATCATCGAAGTGCGCACGATGGGCCGGGTCAGTGCGCGCCCGCCGATTGGCCGACGCCCCACCGCCACCGACGCGGCGATGGTGGCCGACCTGATCGACCGGATATTGTCCGAGTTCGAAACGCCACTGCTGGCAACCGAGGATGCGCGCTGGACCTCGGGCTGGCGCTATCAGCTGTTCCTCCCCGACCCCCGGCCCTTGGCGGTGGTTCTGGAAGAAGCCTCGCACCGGGTGCTGGAAACCGAGATCCTGTTCGGCGCGGCGGCCAAGCCCGGCCGTGTCATCATCGCTCTGCCTGCCACAGGCCGCGCCTTCCCGCGCCCGCCCGAAGCGCCGCCCGAAAAAAGCGCCGAGGGGATGGCGGCAGTCCAGTGGCGCCGCGCCATGGGCGAAG
>JBBKVJ010000097.1:0-8241 GCA_037968375.1 Paracoccaceae bacterium
GGTCGAGGCGGCACTGCGCGCGGCCTGGCCCAGGCTCGCCGCCGATTTCAACCTGATCGCTGGCGACGCAGTACTTGCGCCCGAGATCGGCGCGGTCACCATCCCCGAGGTCGGCGACATCGCCCTGCCGCGCGATGCGGTCCTGACCGTCACCGCCACGCTGCCGCCGGATGATACCGCCGTGCGCGCCGGCTGGAACGCGCGGCTGGGTCCGCTGGTGGTGCGGCAGGCGGGCGAGGGCGAAACCTACGCCGCCTATCTGACAGATGGCGCGCTATCCGATCCACTGCCGCGCAGCGGCGTGGCCGAGGAAGGTGCCTTGACTGCCTTTGGGCGTTACATCGTCATCGGTTTCGAACACATCGTGCCGAAGGGTCTCGACCATATCCTGTTCGTCCTCGGCCTGTTCTTCTACGCCGCCCGGTTCCGCCCGCTGCTGTGGCAGATCTCGGCCTTCACGCTGGCCCATACCGTCACGCTGGCGC
The DNA here is from genome assembly GCA_037968375.1 of Paracoccaceae bacterium. Taxonomy (GTDB): domain Bacteria; phylum Pseudomonadota; class Alphaproteobacteria; order Rhodobacterales; family Rhodobacteraceae; genus CANNFR01. The sequence continues at coordinate 486 of JBBKVJ010000097.1, forward strand.
TGGCGACGCTGGATATCGTTTCGGTGCCGCCTGAATTGGTCGAGCCGCTGATCGCCGCCTCGATCGTCTATGTCGCGGTCGAGAACGTCTTTCACCGGGGCGAGCGATCCATCGGTCCCATCCGCATCGCCGTCGTCTTCGGCTTTGGCCTGTTGCACGGCCTCGGCTTTGCCTCGGTCCTGGGCGAGATCGGGCTTGACCCCGGCCGCCTGATCGCGGGGCTGATCGCCTTCAACATCGGTGTCGAGCTGGGCCAGTTGGCGGTGATCGCGGCGGCGTTTCTGGCCCTTGGGTTCTGGTTCCGCTCGAAAAGCTGGTACCGGCCCGCCATCGCGGTGCCCGCCTCACTGGTCATCGCGGCCGTTGGCGCGTTCTGGGTGGTCGAGCGGACGTTGCTGTAAGGCCACCAAAGGTTACATCGCTTCGCGCCAATGTCGGTGAAGTTATCCAATCCTGGGTGCCGGGCGGCCTCACGGCGGCGCTGCTTTGCAACGCGAAGCGGCGGCCCCTTTCCTTGTCGCGCCGTCGCGCGTAGAGCCGGGCAATGATCCGCTTTTTGATCGACAACGGCCGCTGGCTCGGCACCGGCCTTTTGCTCGCCTTTGCCTCGTCCTTTGGACAGACGTGGTTCATCTCGCTTTTCGCGGGCGAGATCAGGGCCGAGTACGGGCTGAGCGACGGCCAATGGGGCGCGCTTTACACCGTGGCGACGCTTTCGTCGGCGGCGCTGCTGCTGTCGCGCGGATCGCTGGCCGACACGATGCCGTTGTCGCGCCTCGCCCCAATCGTCGCGCTGATCTTCGCGGCGGCTGCGACGGCGATGGCGCTGGGGCAATCGATCTGGTTGCTGGGTGTCACAGTGTTCCTTTTGCGCTTTTGCGGGCAGGGCATGTTCACCCATATCGCAATCACCGCGATGGGCCGCTGGTTCATCGCCACGCGCGGACGGGCTGTGGCGATCATGGGGCTGGGATTCTCGGCGGGCGAGGCGCTGTTGCCGCTGCCAGCCGTGCTGATCATCGCCTGGCTTGGCTGGCGGGGCAGCTGGGGCATCGTGGCGGCGGTGATCGCGCTGTTCGTGGCGCCGCTTCTGGTGATGTTGCTGAGTCAAGACCGCGAACCTGCCGGTCGTAGTGCTGGCAGCGGCAGCCCCGGCCTTGGCGGGCGGCACTGGCAGCGGCGCGAGGTTCTGGGGCACTGGCTGTTCCCCTTGGTGGTGCCCTTCGTGGTGACGCCCAGCTTCATCGGCACCTCGCTGTTCTTCCACCAGGTCCACACCGCCGAGCTGAACGGCTGGAGCCTGACAGCCATGGCCCCGGCCTATCCTGCCTATGCAGCGGTGTCGGTCGTGACCGCGCTGATCGCCGGTTGGGTCTGCGACCGGTTCGGCCCCGAAACCCTGATGCCGGTGCTTTTGGTGCCGATGGGCCTGGCGGTGCTGCTTTTGGGCGTGGTGTCAAGCCCGCTGGGCTGGATCGCGGTTCTGGCCATCTTCGCCCTGACGCAGGGCATGCAGAACGCATTTTGGGGCGCCTTCCTGCCGCATGTCTACGGCACCGATCATCTGGGGTCGGTGCGCGCGATCATCGTGGCCCTGATGGTCGCCGCCTCGGCCATCGGCCCGGGGCTGACCGGGCTGGCTATCGACCTTGGCGTGAACTTTCCCGCTCAGGGGATGGCGCTGGGCCTATGGTGCCTGGCGTTGGCACCTCTGGGATGGGCAATCCGACTGAGGTTAATGGCAGAAACGGCGGCCCCGCCGACCCAGGTCTAGCCTCTGCTGGGCGTGACCGCGGTCGGCACCGGTTCGGGCAACGCCATGGCGAAGGCTGGTGCCATCACGCCCCTCGCAGAAACCCTGCGCCGCAATGTGAAAGACCCGCGCTCAGCTTAGAAGCACGGGCCATGAACCGGAAGCTCTCCGATACGAAGGGGATATAGGGGCCCTCAAGGGCCTTCAGGCCCGGCGCCGAAATCGCCTCAACGACACAAGCCCGCCGAGCCCCGCGAGCAGCATCCAACCGGCTGCCGGCAGTGGCACAGATGCAATCGGCGGCGGCGGCGGAGTGTCATCGCCCGGAACAGTGCGAGTTCTCAGAATGCCCTGAAGGCGCGCCGGATTCTCCTGACCCTCGACGGTCCAGAAACTAGAAAGTAGGGTGTTGTTGAAGAGAAAACCGGTGATGTCGAGTTCGTATATCACTCCATCGATCTCGATCGAATCACTCAGACCTTCGTTTCTGTCAAGAACGACACGGTCCGCGCAGCCGGCCGAATTGACGCCTTGGCCAAACCGCCCACCATCGGCGCAGGCTCTCCCACGCCCGGGATTATTCGTGGTTTCCCAATGCGCGAAGTCGAACACCGACGATATCGTCCGGGAAACGCCATCGCTCAGCGCGAAGGCGATAGAGACCATCAGAGAGGCCCCGGTGATTGATGACGGGCGGCCCCGGCGCTGGTATATTTGGCGATTCAAGTGCGTGAAGACACCGATATCGAAGACCGTATCGGCCTGGACCGAAAGACTTTGCGTGATACCGCTGAAGGAATATCCGCTCTTCTGGCCACGTGTAACGGGGGCGCCCCAGCGGATATTGGAGGTTCCAACCCCGGCAAGCCCTATCGTGTTTGGGCTGTTAACCGATGTCCAAACGCCTGTCGCGCTTTCATCGAGCACTGTCGCCGACATTGCAGGCATCGCGCCCAGCCCGGCCACCATCGCCGCCGCGAATATTGATCTCCGAAGAATCGTCACCATCGTTTCCCTTTACCACTTGGCGCGTTTTCTTAAGAAAAACTGCGCTGTTGCTTACCTGATTGTGGCAGCAACGTGGCAGAAACCATACAGTTCCTCCGAAGTTAGGAAAAGCCGGGAAATGGTCCAAATTATTGTTTTATAGGCAAGAAAACAACCTTAAGGAGTGATGAAATCCGTCACATCAACTCCCGCACGTCCGTTAGCCGCCCGGTTACTGCCGCCGCCGCCGCCATCGCGGGGCTCATCAGGTGGGTCCGCCCGCCACGGCCCTGACGGCCTTCGAAGTTGCGGTTCGAGGTCGCCGCGCAGCGTTCGCCCGGTGACAGCTGATCGGGGTTCATCGCCAGACACATCGAGCAACCCGCCAGCCGCCATTCGAAACCCGCCGCCTTGAAGATATCGGCCAGCCCTTCTTCTTCGGCCTGCGCCCGGACCAGACCCGAACCGGGCACCACCATCGCCCGCAGCCCGGCCTTGATCTTCTTGCCTTTCAGGATCGCCGCCGCAGCACGCAGGTCTTCAATGCGCCCGTTGGTGCACGACCCGATGAACACCGTGTCGATCTCGATCTCGCTCAGCTTCTGCCCCGGCGTCAGGCCCATATAGTCAAGCGAGCGCTGCGCCGCCTCGACCTTGCCGCCGGTGAAATCCGACGCCGCCGGAACCACGCCGGTGATCGGCAGCACATCCTCGGGCGAGGTGCCCCAGGTCACCACCGGGGCGATATCCTCGCCCCTCAGGGTCACCACCTTGTCCCATTGCGCGCCCTCGTCGGTCTGCAGCGTCTTCCACCACGCCAAAGCGGCGTCCCATTCGGCACCTTTCGGCGCATGCGGGCGGCCCTTCACATAGGCGTAGGTCTTCTCGACGGGCGCGATCAGACCGGCGCGCGCGCCACCCTCGATCGCCATGTTGCAAACCGTCATGCGGCCCTCGACCGACAGATCGCGGATCGCCTGCCCGCAATATTCGATGACATAGCCGGTGCCGCCCGCCGTGCCGGTGGCGCCGATCACCGACAGGGTGATGTCCTTGGCCGTCACACCGGGCATCAGCGAGCCGGTGATCTCGACCTTCATGTTCTTGCCCTTGCGCTGGATCAGCGTCTGGGTGGCCAGCACGTGTTCCACTTCCGAGGTTCCGATGCCGTGCGCGAGCGCGCCAAAGGCGCCATGCGTGGCGGTATGGCTGTCGCCGCAGACGATGGTCATGCCGGGCAGGGTCCAGCCCTGTTCTGGGCCGATGATATGCACGATGCCCTGGCGGACATCGGTGACCGGGTAGTAGTGGATGCCGAAATCCTTGGCGTTCTTGTCCAGCGCCTCGACCTGAATGCGACTGTCCTCGGTCATGGTTGCGGCATTGGCGCGGTCCAGCGTCGTCGGGACGTTGTGATCGGGCACCGCGATGGTCTTTTCGGGGCTGCGCACCTTGCGCCCGGCCAGGCGCAGACCTTCGAAGGCCTGCGGGCTGGTCACCTCGTGCACCAGATGGCGGTCGATATACAAAAGGCAGGTGCCATCCTCGGCCTCGTCGGCCACATGGGCATCCCAGATCTTGTCATAAAGCGTTTTCGGGCCGGTCATGGCGATGTCTCTCATATATCATTCGGTTACGGGCGGTGGATCGCGCTTGGCGCGCGGGTCGCTCACCGGCGCGCAAGAACAGAGGTGCGCTCGCCGAAGAACCTGGCGGGCAGCCGGGCATGCTCATCGATATCGAAGAAACGCATCATGGCCGGGTTTCTACGTCCGAAACCGCACCGTGGCAATGGTTGCGCGGGCGGGCAGGGTGTCTGACCCGCCACGTCCTTGCCCGACCGTTCGGCCACTCAGATGCCGCCCGCAGAGATGGCCCGGGTCCGGTTTGCGGCCCGCGCCGTCCGCTCGTCCAGCAACGCTGCGACATCGGGGACCGGCTTGTTGCCGGCATCGGCGATCAGCCCAAGCCGGGCCAGATCGGACCAGACACCGGGCATATCCAGCTGCGAAACCACCCGGTGCAGGATCCGCGCCTTCGCGGGGTCGACCCAGGCCGCCTCGGTGCGCCGGATCAGGCTGAACCTTGCGCGGCGAAACGATGCAGCGGTCGGCGGGATCGAAGACACGACCTTGGGCCGCCGCAGGATCATCGCGATTTCCTGCCCCGGAACGTCGAGAAGCGCCAGCAGATGCATCGGCGAACCTTCCGCCATGACAATGCGTCTGGCACCCAGATAGCTGGTAATCTGATCTTTCAGGCTCAGCGTCTCTGGGTGGATGATCCGGTAGCCTTCGGCGACAAGCCCGGTCTCTAGCGTGGCCTCGCCCAGATAGCGTCCGTCATTGTCGGGCAAAGCGTTCCGGCTGAGATAAAGTGCGGGCGAATCGCCGGCAGGCAGCGACCGCAGCGCCAGCCTGTCCGCCAGCCACGACTGGAACGCAGGATGTGCGGGAACGCCGAACACCGGATCGTTAAGGCTGGCCGCAAGATGCAGGCGCTCAACCCTGATTGCCCCGGTGATGATACGCACCGGGTTTGTGATGCCCAGAAGCGCCAGAATCGTCGGCGCGGTCGCGCCCAGGCCGGCGGGTTCTCTGGGATCAGCGAACCAGACCAGCGTGACCTGCTGGTCAAGCCTGTCCAGCGCCCAGAGCCGACCGATGCTTTCGGCCAGGAAATGCCCGAAATGGGCGCGAAAGCGGCCGCAGAACAGTCCTTCGGGGATCGCCTCGGCAGCAGCCCTGCGGGCCGCCGACAGCCGCGCGCCGGGTTCCATCGTCGCGGCTTGCGAGGGATCTGCGGCTCCGCCGGGGCGGAACGCGCCGCCACCATTCCAGCGCGACCTGTTGCGATGCGCAAAATCCGAAGGCCCCGCGACGAACCCGCCCTTCTGGACCGGAACGACGGCAAGGGGATGCGCGTCTGACGCATCGTGAGAACCGGTCGGAGCCATCTGGCGAAGGTAGGGTCGCGGGGTTCTGACGCACAAGAGCGAAACCGCAACGCGATCTGTCCTGATCGGCGTTGCCGCAGCAGGGTGCCGCTGGCCGGAATCGCTCTTGCCGGATGCGACGCCAGAAGGCAGCGGTTGCCCGGTGGTGCGACCCCGGGCTGCTTCGCGGCTATTCCGGCCTGGCCCGGCACTCGGTCAATCGGCGGTGCATCGCAAGGTCTCAAAAATTCCGATTCCAGACCGCGAAACCATGCGTATGATTCGCCTCGCCACCGGAAGGGAGGTGATCTTCATGGCACAAAAACCGGCGGGCAAGGGCGGCAAACCCGCGGCCACCACCAAGGCCAAACCTGCGCCCGCCAAACCGAAGGCAAAGTAGCGTCCGGCCGGACCCAGAACCGCGCCGGGTGACGGGTGCCAAAAGCCACGCCGCCCGGCATTTGCGGTCAAACCGCCCGCCTGAGGTTGCTCCCCCCGCCCGGCGCATCCTATGGTGCGCCGAGGGAGCACGATGGAAACGGAACTCACCGCCATTTCCGAGCAGTTGACCGGGCTCTGGGGCTCGGCAGAAGCCTCGTTCCGGAACCTGCTTCTGCCGTCGCGCCTTTGGCAGATCGGCATCTGCGTCGCGATCTTCATCGTCGCCTGGCTGCTGCAGCGCTGGGTCGGACCGGGCGTTCGCGAATGGATGCGCGGGCTCGAGAACCGCCCGAAGTGGCAGTTGCGCACGCTTCTGGTGCTGCACCGCAGGTTGCAGCTGATCATCTTCATGACGCTGATGTGGGGCGCGACCTTGCTGATGCGCGCCTATACGCCGTTCCCCTCGCGCAGTTACATCCTGGCGCTGATCGCCACCATCGCCACCGCCTGGCTGTTCGTCAATCTGGCCGCGCGGCTGGTCCGTAACCGGTTCCTCAGGCGAGTCGTCACCTGGGGCCTGTCGATTTATGTGACGCTCTATTTCCTGGGCGTTCTGGACGATGCTACGGCCTTCCTCAACAACGTCGCGATCCAGTTCGGCGAGTTTCGCCTGTCCGCGCTTGCGATCCTCAAGGCGCTTGTGGTCACCGGGCTTCTGTTCACCGGCGCACGGCTGGTGGCACAGACCGCGTCCTCTCGCATTCGCGACAACGAGGATATCTCGCCCTCGATGCGGGTACTGGCGGTCAAGATGCTGCAGGTGTTCCTGTTCGGCGCCGCGTTCTTCATCGGGTTGAAGGCGGTTGGCTTCGACCTGACAGGCCTTGCGTTCCTGTCGGGTGCCATCGGCGTCGGTCTTGGCTTCGGTCTGCAAAAAGTGGTGTCGAACCTGGTTTCGGGCGTCATCATCCTGTTGGACAAGTCGATCAAGCCCGGCGACGTGATCAGCCTGGGCGAGACCTTCGGCTGGATCAACGCGCTGGGTGCGCGCTATGTCAGCGTCGTCACCCGCGACGGCAAGGAATACCTGATCCCGAACGAAGACCTGATCACCAGTCAGGTGGTGAACTGGTCGCATTCGAACGAATTCGTGCGCCTCGATATCTTCTTCGGCACCGCCTATGGCGATGACCCGCATGTGGTGCGCAAGGTCGCGGTCGAGGCAGCGAAATCGGTTGACCGGGTGCTGACCTTCCGCGCGCCGGTCTGTCATATCGTCGGCTTCGGCGACAGCTCGGTCGATTTCATTCTGCGGTTCTGGATCAAGGACCCTACCGAGGGCCTGACCAATGTGCGTGGCAACGTGTTTCTGGCACTTTGGGACGCGTTTCAGGAAAACGGCATCTCGATCCCGTTTCCACAGCGCGAGGTCAAGGTGCTGGAAGGCTCGGAACTGGCGCTGCCAAAGCGCGAACCGCCCTTCGAATAACGATTGCTGCGCTCAGGCTTGCAGGCGTGTGCCGTCCTGCCCGGAAATGCACACCGTCACAATCGCGCCTTCGGGTTGTGGTGTGGCGAAGGCCACCTCGGTGAACTGCTCGGTGCGGCCCATCGCCGGGCCTTCGGTCAGCACCCGGTGCACCTGACCGACCTGTCCCGCCAGATGCCGCGCCACCGCCGCCGCGCCCGCCGCGCGCAGA
>JBBKVJ010000098.1:0-5142 GCA_037968375.1 Paracoccaceae bacterium
GTGCCCGGCGTCAGGGCGCAGGCGGCGATGCATTGCGCGCCGGTGACGGCCATCGAGGGGTGGCATTTCCACGGCATGAAGTAGCGCGCACTGATAGCACCATCGGCGCGCGGCGCCGAGACCAGCCCGATCTTCGGCGTGACCGAGCGTGTCACATCGCCCATGCCCATCAACTTGCCCGCCTTCAGTCGGATCGATTCCACCCGCGCGAAAAGGTCCGGCATTGCGTCCAGAACATCCGCCGTCTCGTAGCCGGTCAGCCCGAAGACATCGGCGCGGGCGATCATCAGCGGCATGGCGACATCCATACAGGTCACCTCGACCCCGTCGATCACGTCGCGCAGGTTGCCGGTGGGCAGGAACGCGCCGCAGCTGTTGCCGACGACATCGAGAAAGTTGACCGCGACCGGTGCCGCCGTGCCGGGCACGCCGTCGATGGCCACGTCGCCGTCATAGCGCACAGCACCGCCGGGGGTCTGCACCACGGCCTCGACCGTGGCGCCGGTATTGACGGCGCGGATCATGACGCGGGTTTCTTCGCCGGTAACCGGCACCAGCCCCATCTCGATGGCTGCGGGGCCGACGCCGACCAGCATGTTGCCGCAGGTCGGACCGAAATCGACCTCGGCCTCGGTCACCGCGACCTGGGCGAAGAAGTAGTCGATGTCGATCCCTTCGACTTCAGACACCGACAGCATCGCCACCTTGGTGGTGACGGCGGTACCGCCGCCGATGCCGTCGATATTATGCGCATGCCCGGCACCGACGACCTGAATTAGGACCCGGGCCAGCGCGCCCTGATCCTTTGGCAGATCGGCGCGCTGGAAATAGGGGCCGCGCGAGGTGCCGCCGCGAAAGAAGTGATAGCGGACGGGTGTCTGGCTCATCGGAACGGCCACGGCAGGCTGGTGTAATCCTGCAAAAGGCCCGGCGGGAAATCGCGACCCAAGACCGAGGCGAGGAACAAGAGGAATGCGATGCCTGCGGCGGCGTAGAGCACACTGGCCATCCACGTCATGCCGCCCCGGACCCGGAAGAAGCCGACAAAGAACAGCGCCAGCGCGATAATGAGGCCAAAGACGAAGGTCAGTCCCAACAGCGCCAGGAACCACGACAGCGTCGGCCACAGTTTGTGCGGTGCGTCGGCATCTGAGCCACCGGTCTCAAGGTCGATGAACACATCGTCGGTCTCGGGCGTGCGTCGCATCCGGATCAGCAGCAGCACGCAGCCGATCAGTGTGACCGTGCCTACGATCAGCGGAAAGATCTTGTCGCCGAAGCGGGTGATCGTTAAGGCGTCATAGGTCGCGACGGCCAGATAGGCGGTGACGCACAACAGGAATATGACCGGCGCGCGCTTTGATCCGGTCGGCGCGTCAATATTCTCGCGGATGTTCTTCGACTGCTTGATGCCGATGATGATCGACACAACGGTCAGAACAAGGATGCCGATCGCCAGCGGCGTGGCGATATAGTCCATGCCGGTCTCAAAGCTGCGGCGAAAGCGTGAGGCCGCGACCTGATTGGCCATGTTGGCAAAGGATTCGGCCTGTGCGGACAGGACGAAACCGATCAGGAAGGCGGGGCGCGAATAGTCGAACCGGCGCAGCAGGATGCCGAACAGGCCGATGGCCATCAGCGCCACCAGATCGCCAACCGACTGCCGCGACTGGAACGCGGCAAAGGCGATCAGCATGAAAAGGTAAGGTGCGAGAAGGGTAAAGCGGATCGTGGTCAGCTTGGCGATGTGCTTGGACAAGACGATGCAAAGGCCCGCGCCGATCACGTTGGCCAGGGCCAGCGACCAGACAATGGTATAGGTCGTCGACAGGTCCTGTCGCACCATGTGCGGGCCGGGAGACAGGCCCAGAAGCGCCAGACCGCCCAGAAACACTGCCATCGAACCCGAGCCGGGAATGCCGAAGATCAGCGTCGGCACCAGCCCGCCACCCTCTTTGGCGTTGTTCGAGCTTTCGGGCGCAATCACGCCGCGAATGTCGCCCTGGCCGAAATTCTCGCGGTCCTTCGAGCTTTGCACCGCAAAGCCGTAGGCGATCCAGTCGACGACCGAACCGCCAAGGCCCGGAATAATGCCGACAATGACGCCGATCATAGCCGACCGGGTCGAAAGCCAGATATTCGCCCACCAGTCGCGCAGGCCCTGCGCCCAGCCGAGGCCAAGCTGGCCAGAATTCGAGATTGGCCGGTCCTGCCGCAGAAGCGACACGATCTCGGGCACCGCGTAGATGCCAAGGCCGACGATGACCAGTTGCAGACCGTCGACAAGGTAAGGGATCTCGTAGGTCGACATGCGTAGGCTGCCACCCGCACCCGCAGCCCCGATGGTGCCTGCCATCAGGCCAAGACCGGCGGCGACGACGCCCTTCAGCGGCACGCGCCCGGCAAGGATCGCCACCATCGACAGGCCAAGGACGGTGATCATCAGCATCTCGGGCAGGCCGAACGCCAGGATCAGTGGCCGGGCGATGAAGATGAAGCAGGTCAGCACGACCGCGCCCAAGAGGCCGCCATAGAGCGACGACATGAACGCCGCCGACAGTGCCCGCGCCGCCTGGCCCTTTTTGGCCAGCGGGAAGCCATCCAGCACCGTTGCCTGCGAGGCGGACGAACCGGGGATGCCCATCAGGACCGAGGAAAATGTGTCGGAGGTCGGGATTACCGCGATCAGGCCGACCATCAGCGCCAGACCCGACACCGGCTCCATCCCGAACATGAACGGCAGGACCAGCGACAGCCCCGCGATCCCGCCAAGTCCCGGCAGCACGCCGATGGACAGGCCCAAAAGCACGCCCGCAAGCAGATACATAAGCTGCTGCGGCTGGAAAATCAGAGCCAGCGCGTCGGTCAGCGCCGGCAGTGTCGTCAAGAAAATATCCATTGACCTGTCCCGTTTTGGCGGCCGCGCGTCAGTCTGGCGGCGGCGCGCCCCGCCCGCGACGATTGCGGACGGGGCGTCACGTCATGGGGTCACTGCATGGTGACGCCGTAAGCCTCTTTCAGCCAGTCGAGAACGAAGATCCGGGCTTCGTCGGTGACCGACGTCGCTTCGCTGCTGGCCTTCTTGGCGGCGTCGCCGGTCAGCTGCGGGTAGACGCCAAGTTCTTCACCCGCGATCTCGGCAAAGTCGGGCCGCGCGATGATGTCGTTGAACGCCTTGGTGTACATGTCCACCACCTCGGCCGGTGCGGTCTTGGGCAGATAGACCATCTTCTGCGCCGCAAAGCCCGAGATGAAGAACGCCTTCCAGGTGTCCCACTCAAGCCCGCTGGTCTCGCAGCCTTCGGTGGCTTCGCAGACCTCCTTGAAAGACGGCAGGTCCGGGAAGGTCGGATCGCGGACGATTGCGCCGCTTTCGTCCAGCGCGCCAAAGGTGAACGCCGGGACGGCAAGGCCCTGATCGACCAGAGGCACGACGCTTTGGATGTAGGCCGACGAGGTCTGGTAGTCGATATTGGCCTCGCCGCGTTCGAACATCAGACGGCCATCGCCGCGACCTTCGATGCCAAAGACCGGATCGACCTGCAGGCCCAGCATCTTGAAGGCCAGCAGCGGCACCAGATCAAGCGTCGTGGCGCCCTGGCTGCCGTAGAGGAAGAACTCTTCCTTCAGATCGTCGAAATCGCCGTCGAACTTGGCGCCCAGATCGGGCGGCAAGAACACCACGCCGCCGGTGCCCGAGGCCAGCACGACCTGCCAGTCGTTATATTCGTAGCGCACCCGCGGGTCGCCCAGAAGATAGGGGAACTGCGTCGATCCCGAGGTGCCGAAGACCAGCGTGCCGTCGTCTGTTGTCTGCTCCTGAAACCAGTTGGCGCCTTCGGTCGAACCGGCGCCGGGGCGATAGCGCACAACCACTGTCGGATTGCCCGGCAGCGCGTCTCTGAGAAGCGGCGCATAGAAGTTGGCCCAGCGTGCCGATCCGCCCGATTCCGAGAACGGAATGACAAAGTCGGCGGTCTTGCCCGACATGTCCTGCGCGCTGGCGGTGGCGGCGCAAAGTGCCGTGGCCAGGCTGGCCGCGATGCCGAATGTGGATGTTCTGATACTCATGTGTCTTCTCTCCCTATTGGTGTTGATCCGCCGAACCCGCATCGTCGCAAGCCGGTCGAACCGAGCCATCAATGACCCGCGCCACCCGGCCAGTTCTGGCTTATCGAGTGGACGGCGCGATCTCGATTGAGAGACTTGCATGCGAGAACGGATTCCGCAAACGGGACAAATACTCTGTTTAGTGAATTCCGTGCATGAGTATCGGGGGCCGATGGCCTGGGCCTGCATCAGCCCGTTGCCCTGAACGTCGCAATTGCCACCTCGCCGACGGCGGGCTCGATCAGAGGCGACTGTAGTGGGCGGCGTTGACAGCGATTGGATGTGACAGTATCCATTTGGATACCATTTCAATATCGGAGAGGCTCTTTGGCCGTCAAGGCGCTGCACGTCGCGGATATCAATCACGGTCGGGACGCCTATCAGCGCCTGATCGGCGAGATCCAGACCGGCGCGCGGGCGCCGGGCGACCGCCTGACCGAGGCCGATCTGGCGGCCCGGTTCGGGATCAGCCGCACGCCGGTGCGCGAGGCGATCCGGGCGCTGGAATCTGACGGGCTGGTCACCCATGTGCCGCGCGTCGGCGCCACGATCCGTATACTTGGCTATCCCGAAGTGACCGAGCTTTACGAGATGCGCACGGTGCTCGAGGGTACGGCGGCGCGGCTGGCCGCACGGGTCGCCTCGGATGTCGATATCGCCGAGCTTGCGGCGATCAGCGCCGAGATGGCTGCAGCACAGCGCGATATCCCCCGGCTATATGACCTGAACCGGCAGTTTCACCGCGCGCTTCTGGATGCCGCGCGCAACCGGTTTCTGGCGCAGGCCGTCGCGGGGCTGCAAAAGACGCTGCTGATCCTCGGGCCCAGCACGATGCAGCAAACCGACCGCGCGGAACTGGCGCAGGCGCAGAGTGTGGGCGGCCTGGATATGCGCCCGCATTGCGGCCTCGGCGGCTTGCGCGTCACGGGCCCGGATCGCCGCCAGCACCGCCTCATGCTCGGCCTGCGCCTTTGCCGCGCGGTCGGTTTGCTGCATCGTGCTGGGCCCGAGGATCAGCAGCGTCTTTTGCAG
>JBBKVJ010000099.1:0-2916 GCA_037968375.1 Paracoccaceae bacterium
CTGCGGCGGCGGACGCAGTGGGCGCGGCCACTGACACCGGAGCCGCGTCAGGCGCCCGTCCGGACAACGGAATGACCTCTTCCCCATCGCCAAGCCCGGCCCAGTTGCGTGTTGCTGCAGGCGCGGTCGGCGCTGTCGGTCTTGCGGCAGGTGTTTGTGGCGGTGCGGCACGTGACGGCGCGGTGGGCGGCGATGATGTGGGAGGCGGTGCAGAGGGCGGCGCCGTCTCGGGCTGGTCTGCGGCTTCGGCCGGCACCGCCTCGATCATCTGCGCGGTCATATCGGCCAGGCTGAAGCCACCCTCGGCCACCTGATTTGCGTTGGACAGATCATAGTTGCCCATGTTCTCGGCCATCTTCTCCATCAACGCGAGGCGGGCATCCTCATCGCGGGGCCAATAGCGCCCATGTGGCGCGCCGCTGTCGTGCTGCGTCAGGCCAAAGCCGGAATCGACGAGGTACTCTTTCAGATTCTCCGGCGCGGCGTTCAGCGCCGCCACGGTCTTGGGATCGCGGAACAGGGCGATCCCGCCGCTTTCGTTCGGCGTCCCCGAAGTCATGTCAAAGTCGTAATTCAATGGCATTGCGGTCGCCCCCCGGAACCGATTTACAGAAACCTAACCCGCCAGACGCTTCGGAACCAGCCCCGTAATCACCTGTCTTGGCTTAAAATAGTCCAGCCGCTATCGTTCGTGCCGACCCCTTGGAGTTGCGCGATGTACGAAGACTATCTCAAGCGGTTCGACAGCCTTCTGCCGCAGGCAGACCTCGGGCCGGCGCCCGTGTCCGCGGCGGGGCCGGTCGCCCCGGTCGCCGCCACCCATATTCCCGCGCCGGATAACCCGACGATCCGCCGGGTCGTCAACGAAGCGCGCATGGATTTCCATCTGGTCCGCGACCGTCACACCCGGCTCTTGACGCAGGTCAATGGCGAACTGGCGCAGGTCGAATGCGGCCCGCTGGTTGCGGTGGCGATCTCGAACGCGGCGCGGCAGCCCGGGCCATTTGCCGATTTCCTGATTGATATCGGTCTGAACCCGTTCGGCGACTGGAACATGCTCTATTACGCCAGCGACAAGGCCAGCGCCGATCTGATGGATGCGGCGCTGTTCACTCCCGAGGTTCAGGGCCAGTTTGATATCGAATTCAGCGCGGTGATTGAGCAATCGCGGCAGGGGTGGTTGAAATTTCACGGCCATCCCGATGCCGGGGATGAGGCCACGGTGCGGACCTGCCGCGATACCCTGCGCGTGATGTTGGCGAAGCATGGCGAAACCGTAAAGAGCACGGTTTACGGCAACAAGGCCAACCGATGGCAGAACCTGTTCCCCAAACAGCAAAGTTAGAGTGCACGGCATGAAAAAGGGGCGCCAAAGCGCCCCTTTCCGTCAGTCCTGTGCGGGACGGCTTACATCATGCCGCCCATGCCGCCCATACCGCCCATGCCGCCCATGTCGCCGCCGCCGCCGCCTTTCTCGTCCTTCGGCCGCTCAGCCACCATCGCTTCGGTGGTGATCAGCAGCGAAGCGATCGAGGCCGCGTCTTCCAGCGCGGTGCGCACGACCTTGGCCGGATCGATCACGCCGAACTTGAACATGTCGCCATATTCTTCGGTCTGCGCGTTGAAGCCGAACTTCGGATCGTTTGATTCGCGGATCTTGCCGGCCACAACCGACCCGTCCACGCCCGCATTCTGGGCGATCTGACGCAGCGGTGCCTCAAGCGCCTTGCGCACGATCGCGATACCCGCGGTCTGGTCCGGATTGTCGCCCTTCATGTCGATCAGCTTTTTCGCAGCCTGGATCAAAGCCACGCCACCGCCGACGACGATACCTTCTTGCACGGCTGCACGGGTCGCGTTCAGAGCATCGTCCACACGGTCCTTGCGCTCTTTCACCTCAACCTCGGTCATGCCACCGACGCGGATGACAGCAACGCCGCCCGCCAGCTTGGCAACACGTTCCTGCAGCTTTTCCTTGTCGTAGTCCGAGGTGGTTTCCTCGATCTGCGCGCGGATCTGCGTGACGCGGGCCTCGATCTCTTTCTTCTCGCCGTGACCGTCGATGATCGTGGTCTCGTCCTTGGTGATGGTCACGCGCTTGGCGGTGCCCAGCATCTCGATCCCGACATTCTCAAGCTTCATGCCGAGGTCTTCGCTGATCACCTGACCACCAGTCAGGATCGCGATATCCTGCAGCATGGACTTGCGACGGTCGCCAAAGCCCGGCGCCTTGACGGCGGCGATCTTCAGGCCGCCGCGCAGCTTGTTGACGACCAGCGTGGCAAGTGCCTCGCCCTCGACATCCTCGGCGATGATCAAAAGCGGCTTCTGGCTTTGGATCACCGATTCCAAGAGCGGCACCATCGGCTGCAGCGACGAGAGCTTTTTCTCGTGCAGCAGGATCATGACGTCTTCCAGATCGACCGACATCTTGTCGGCGTTGGTGACGAAGTAGGGCGACAGGTAGCCACGGTCGAACTGCATCCCCTCGACCACTTCGGTCTCGGTTTCCAGACCCTTGTTCTCTTCGACGGTGATCACACCCTCGTTGCCGACTTTTTGCATCGCATCGGCGATCTGGCGGCCGATTTCGACCTCGCCATTCGCCGAAATCGTGCCGACCTGCGCCACTTCGGCGCTGTCGTTGACCGGACGCGAGGCCTTCTTGATCGCCTCGACGACCTTTGCCACGGCCATGTCGATTCCGCGCTTGAGGTCCATCGGGTTCATGCCGGCTGCAACCGACTTCAGGCCTTCCTTGATGATCGCCTGGGCCAGCACGGTGGCGGTGGTGGTACCGTCGCCGGCCTCGTCATTGGTGCGGGAAGCGACTTCCTTCACCATCTGTGCGCCCATGTTCTCGAACCGGTCTTCCAGCTCGATTTCCTTGGCGACGGTGACGCCGTCCTTGGTGAT
>JBBKVJ010000100.1:0-4178 GCA_037968375.1 Paracoccaceae bacterium
CCGGTGCTGGATTTCGGCTGCGGCACCGGCATGTCAGGCGCGGCCCTGCGTGCGGCCGGTTTCACCTCGGTCGATGGCATCGATCTGACCCCGGAAATGCTGGCAAAGGCCCGTGCCAAGGGCATTTACCGAACCTTGACCCTGATCGCAGCCGAAGACCCGCCGCCCGCTGGCTACACCACCATTGCCGCCATTGGCGTCATCGGCCCCGGCGCCGCGCCGCTCGAACTGCTCGACCGACTCGTCGCCGTACTGCCAGCAGCCGGGCGCCTGGGCTTTTCCTTCAACGACCACGCCCTCGAAAATCCCGATTACGAGGCTGCCATCCCCGCTCTCGTCGCCGGTGGCAGCATCGCTTTGACTTTCGAAGAGCGCGGCGATCACCTGCCCGGTATAGACATCAAATCCAAGGTCTATGTGCTGGAAAAGCAGTGACTTACAGCACCCGCTTTGCCCCGTCGCCGACCGGTCCCCTGCATCTCGGCCACGCCTATTCGGCACTTCTTGCCCATGACCGCGCGAATGCTGCAAACGGCAGATTCCTTGTCAGGATCGAGAATATCGACCGCGCGCGCAGCCGCCCGGACTACGAGACCGCAATCTTCGACGATCTTGCCTGGCTTGGCCTGAGCTGGCTCGAACCTGTCCTCAGACAGTCCGAGCGCAGCGCCGCCTATGATGTTGCCCTGTCGCATCTCGTCGCACGCGGGTTCTGCTATCCCTGCCACTGCACGAGGGGCGATATCCGCGCTGCCCTCAGCGCGCCTCAGGAAGCTGCCGCCACAGGGCCCGACGGGCCGGTCTATCCCGGCACCTGCCGTCACCGCCGCATGGCAGATGCCGGCCCCGACGATGCGATCCGTCTGAATATCGGCGCCGCGATCCGCGCTTTGGGTGGCCTCACCGGTCTCGGTTTCACCGAATCCGGCCCGCTCCACCCAGGCCACCACACACTTGATACCGACAGTCTGACAACTGGCACCGGCGATATCGTGCTGGCCCGGAAAAGCCTCGGCACCTCCTATCACCTCGCCGTCGTTGTCGATGATGCACATCAGGACATCACCGAAGTCGTGCGCGGCGCGGACCTCTTTGCGGCCACCGCACTGCATCGTCTGCTGCAGGCACTCCTCGACCTGCCGACACCAGACTTCCACCACCACCGCCTGATTCGCGACGATACCGGCAAGCGTCTGGCCAAACGCGACGACGCCCGCGCCATCGCCAGATACCGGGCCGACGGGGCCACGCGTCAGGACATCCGGCGCATGGTCGGCCTCGACTGACGTCTGCCCGTTTCATTTTGGCTCAAATATGTCCGCCGGAGGCTCCCGAACCCGCCACCGCCGCGCGATCAGGCCTCGGGCGCCATCAACTCTAGCTCATCGCCATCCCGGACCCCGGTATAAAAACACGTCTGCCGCCCGGTGTGGCAGGCAGGTCCGACCTGCTCGACGATCAACAAAAGACAATCGCGATCACAGTCGACCCGCATCTCGAGCAGGGTTTGCAGATGCCCCGACGTCGCGCCTTTCACCCAGAATTCCCCGCGCGAACGTGACCAGTAGGTCACCTGCCCCGTGACCAGCGTCCGCGCCACGGCTTCGGCATTCATCCAGGCCAGCATCAGCACCTCGCCGGTCGCATGATCTTGCGCAATGGCGGGCAGCAGGCCGCGGTCATCATAGCTCAGGCTGGCGGGATCGAAGGGCATCGGGGGATTTCCTTTGTGGGTCTGCGCGCCTATCTAGGCAAAGAACGGCCCAGGGAAAACCTCGATGACGATCGACAGCGACCTTGTCAAACTCTACTCCAAGCGCATTCTGGCGCTGGCCGCCGACATTCCCCGGACCGAGCGGCTGGAGGCCCCGTCCGCCAGCGCCAAGCGGCGTTCGCCGCTCTGCGGTTCGACGGTGACGGTGGATATCATGATGAAGGACGGTCGGATCGCCGGGTTCGGCCAGGATGTGAAGGCCTGCGCGCTGGGTCAGGCGGCGGCCTCGGTCGTCGGCGCCAATGCGGTCGGGCGGACGCGGGACGAGATCAAACAGGCCCGCGACGAGTTGCAGGCGATGCTCAAGACCGATGGTCCGGCACCCACGGCGCCGTTCGACGGGCTCGAAGTGCTGCTGCCCGCGCGCGACTACAAGAACCGCCACGCCTCGATCATGCTGACCCTCGAGGCAACGCTTGAAGCGATGACCGAGGCTGAGGCCCGCGCCGCCTCCTGACCCAACTGAAACGTGAATAAAAAAGCCGCCGCACATCCCGATGGGAAGGCGGCGGCAGGAAGCGTATCTTTGACCACCGGGAGGACGGCTTCGGCAAGGCAGTGACCGAAGCCGGGAAAGAGGGGCGCCAATTGCTTGGGGACAGGGGCGCCACCCGGCGAAGACCGCAGGCAGAACTCAGACGAAAGCGGGCAGATAAAGCCCCGCATAAAGAAGAACGACAAGCGCCAGGCACCCGGCTGCATCCTGCACCAGCGTCGGCGCGCTGCGATCGAGGACGGATTTCAAGCGGATCAGCATGGATGGGTCTCCTTCGTTCGTGTTGCTCCTTTGTTCTCACTTTCTTTACGCTTTGGCAAGAACTTTTTAAGAACATTTCCGAACGAAGCGGTTTTTTATCCAACCGAGATCAGTCTGAACGCCCGATCCTGCTCCATCAACCACAACAAGGTGCGTGCCGCCTGACCCCTCGGGCCAGTCAGATCAGGGTCATCGCCCAAAAGCTTGCGCGCATCGCGCTGCGCCACCTCCATCAGTGCCGCCTGCCGTTCCAGATCGGCGATCCGGAACCTCGGCAGCCCCGATTGCGCGGTGCCCAGAACATCGCCCGCGCCGCGCATCGCCAGATCCTCTTCGGCGATGCGAAACCCGTCCTCGGTTTCGCGCAAGATGCCTAACCGCCGCTCGGCCGCCTCGGACAAGGGTGGCTGATACAGCATCAGACAGGTCGATTTCACCGACCCGCGCCCGACCCGGCCGCGCAACTGATGCAGTTGCGCCAGGCCAAAGCTTTCGGCCCGCTCGATCACCATGATCGAGGCGTTGGGCACGTCCACGCCAACCTCGATCACCGTCGTGGCGACCAGCACCTTGGTCTGGCCGCCCACAAATCGCGCCATCGCGGCATCCTTCTCGGCGCCCGGCATCTGACCGTGAACCAGACCGACCACGCCCTCGCCAAAGGCCGCACGCAAGCGTTGAAACCGATCGGTCGCTGCCGCTAGGTCAACCGCCTCGCTTTCCGCGACCAGCGGACAGACCCAATAGGCCTGACGCCCCTCGGCCACCGCGGCGCGCAGATGCTCGACCACCTCGTCGCTGCGGCCCGACGAGATCAGCGCCGTCGTCACCGGCGTCCGGCCGGGCGGCTTTTCGTCCAGCACACTGACATCCATGTCGCCGTAATTTGCCAGCGCCAGCGAGCGCGGGATCGGCGTCGCCGTCATCACCAACACATCCGCGCCCTTGCCCTTGGCGCCCAGCTCCATCCGCTGCGACACACCAAAGCGGTGCTGTTCGTCAACCACCGCCAGCCGCAAATCCTGAAACTCCACGCCTTTTTGAAACACCGCATGGGTGCCGACCAGCACCTGAATATTGCCTTGGGCAAGAGCGGCCAGCTTGGCCACACGCTCGGCGCCCTTGTCGCGCCCGGTCAGAATCTCCAGTACCACACCGGCGCTTTCGGCCAGGGGCTGTAGACCCTGCAGATGCTGGCGCGCCAGAATTTCCGTCGGTGCCATCATCACGCCCTGCCCGCCGGCCTCGACCGCGACCAGAAGGGCGAGAAACGCCACCAGCGTCTTGCCCGACCCGACATCGCCCTGCAAAAGCCGGTTCATCCGCGCCGCACCGGCCATGTCGGCGGTGATCTCGGCCACCGCGCGGGTCTGCGCGCCGGTCATCTTGTAGGGCAAGGCGGCCAGCACCTTTGCCTGCAGCCGTCCTGCCGCCACCGACGGGCGCCCCTTGCCGCGCCGTTCCACGCGCCGGGCCAGGGCCAGGGTCAGCTGATGCGCAAATAATTCGTCATAGGCCAGACGCTGGCGCGCGGGTGCTGTCGGCAGCATGTCAGCATCCGACCCCGGCGCATGCGCTGCCGTCAGCGCTGCCCGCCAATCCGGCCAGCCTTCGCGTTGCTTCAACGCGGGGTCGATCCACTCGGGC
>JBBKVJ010000101.1:0-4802 GCA_037968375.1 Paracoccaceae bacterium
GGAGTGCGGCGAGCGAGATGAACAGGATGTAGGGAAAGACGATGCGGCCATATTCGACGGCGATGGGATAGCGTTCGTCGCCGAGAAAGCCCGACGCCATCGCCAGCACCAGCCACGGCATCGCGATCTGTGCGACCAGCGTGAGCAGGATCAGGATCGCGGCCAGTCCCGACATCGCCTGACGGGCGAAACCTTCCGGATCCTCGCCCGCCTCGAGCCGTTTCGAGAACATCGGCACGAAGGCCATGTTGAAGGCACCCTCGGCGAAGAAGCGGCGAAACATGTTGGGTAGCGCGAAGGCGATCATGAACGCCTCGGCCACCGGCCCTGCCCCCAGAAACGCCGCGATCATGATATCGCGCACGAAGCCGAGGATGCGGCTGGCAAAGGTCCAGACGCCGACGGTCAGAAAGCCGGAAATCAGGCGGATCGGCTGCATCAGGCGCGGGCCTGCTTGGCGCCCTGCTCGAGCGCGTCGCGCAATTTACGCTCGAGCGCGTCGCGTTTGGGTTTGTTATGCAGTTTCAATCCGAACATATCCTTGACATAGAACGTATCGACGACCTGCGCGCCATAGGTCGCGATGACCGCCGAGGCAATATAGATATTGTTGGCCGCCAGCGTCCGGGTCAGATCATAGAGAAGTCCCGGACGGTCGCGGGTATCAACCTCGACGATGGTGTAGATGTCGGAACCGTCGTTGTCGAAGGCGATCGAGGTCGGAACCTGGAAATCCCGTTCGCGGCGCTTGATCTTGTCCTTCGATTTCAGCGCGTCGCGGGCCACCACCTCGCCTTTCAGCGTGCGTTCTATGGTGTTGCGCAGGCGCGGCAGACGCTCTTCCTCGTAGGGTGAGCCATCGGCGTCCTGCACCCAGAAGACCGCCGTCGCATAGCCGTCTTTCGAGGTATAGGTCCGCGCATCGACGACATTGGCGCCGACCAGCGCCAGGGCGCCTGCAAGCCGCGAGAAGATGCCGGGATGGTCGGCCAGCGCAAAGGCGGCGCGGGTCGCGTCACGCTCGGGCTCGGGGTGCAGGTCGATGCGCACATCGTCGGCGCCGAGATCTTTCAGCAGCCGCGCGAAGACGACCTGGGTTTCGGTGTTGAGACCCTGCCAATAGGGGCCGTAGTGGCGCCCGGTTTCACGCCTGACGTCCTTTGCGTCCCAACCTTTCAGCGCCGCACGCAGCGCCCGCTTGGCCTCGGTTTCCAGCTTGTCACGGTTGAAATCCTCAAGCCCGGTCTCCAGCGCATCCGCCGTTTGCCCGTAAAGCCCGCGCAGCAGCACGGCCTTCCAGTTGTTCCAGACATTCGGCCCGACGCCGCGGATATCGCAGACCGTCAGCACGGTCAGCAGATCGAGCCGCTTTTTGGTGCGCACCGCCTTGGCGAAATCGCGCACCGTGCGCGGGTCCGAGATATCGCGTTTCTGCGCCATGTCGGACATCAAAAGGTGATAGCGCACCAGCCATTCGACGGTATCGCATTCCTCGGGCGTCAGCCCCAGGCGCGGCGCCACCTTGCGGGCGATCTTGGCGCCCAGCACCGAATGATCCTCGGGGCGACCCTTGCCGATGTCATGCAACAGCAGGGCGACGTAGAGGACCTTGCGGTTCACGCCTTCCTTGAGGATACGGCTGGCGATGGGCAGTTCCTCGACCAGTTCCTCACGCTCGATCTGTGCCAGGATCGAGACGCATTGGATGATATGCTCGTCGACGGTGTAGCTGTGATACATGTTGAACTGCATCATCGCGACAATCGGCTCGAATTCCGGGATGAAGGCGGCCAGCGCGCCCAATTCGTTCATCCGGCGCAATGCGCGTTCGGGATTGCCGTGTTTCAACAGAAGGTCGAGGAATATCCGGCGCGCCTCGGGGTCTGCACGCACCTCGTCGTCGATCCGGCGGAGGTTGGCGGCGATCAGGCGCATCGTGTCGGGGTGCAGCAGAAGGCCGGTGCGCAGTGCCTCTTCGAAGACCCGCACGAGGTTCAGCTTGTCGGCGAGAAAGCCGCTTTCGTCAGCCACATCAAGGCGGTTCTGGTTGATCTTGTAGGGCGCACGGGTCTTGCGGCGGCGGCGGAAGAGGCCAACCAGCATCGGTTCGCTTTTCGCATGTGTCGCTTCAAGGGCGGTCAGAAAGATGCGGGTCAGTTCGCCGACGCGGGTGGCGTGGCGGAAATAGTCCTGCATGAAATGCTCGACCGCCCGCCTGCCGCCGCCGTCGGCATAGCCCATCCGGTCGGCGACCTCGACCTGCATGTCGAAGGTCAGTTGATCGACCGCACGATCCGCGATCAGATGCAGGTGGCAGCGCACCGCCCAAAGGAAGTTCTCGGCCCGCCCGAAGGCGTCCCATTCCTCGGGCCGGAAAAAACCCAGCGACAACAGCTCGCGGCTGGTCTCAACCCGGTGCAGATACTTGGCGATCCAGAACAGCGATTGCAGATCGCGCAGCCCGCCCTTGCCCTCTTTCACATTCGGTTCCAGCATGTAGCGCTGGCCGCCCTGCTTGCGGTGCCGCTCGGCGCGCTCGGCCAGTTTCGCCTCGATGAAATCGGCACCGGTGTTGCGAAACAGATCGCGCCAGAGCCGGTCGGACAATCGGGCACTGAGGGTTTCGTCGCCGCCGACATGACGGTGTTCCAGAAGCGCTGTGCGGATCGTGTAATCGTCACGCCCGAGGCGCAGGCAATCCTTTACGGTGCGCGAGGAATGGCCGACCTTCAGACGCAGATCCCACAGGATGTAGAGCATCGATTCGATCGTGCTTTCGGCCCAGGGGGTGATCTTGTAGGGCGTCAGGAACAACAGGTCGACATCGGAATGCGGCGCCATCTCGGCGCGGCCATAGCCACCGACGGCCAGAACCGCGAGGCGTTCGCTTTCGGTCGGCACGGTCTGCGGGTGCAGATGCGTGGTGGCAAGGCGCAGCGTGGCGCGGACCAGTACATCGGTCAGCCAGGAATAGGCGGCGATGGTGGCATGGGCGTCCGACGGATCGGCGGTGAAGGCGGCGTCGATGGCCTCGGTTCCGGCGCGGCGCGCTTCGGTCAGGATCGGCACCGCAAGCTGGCGCAGATCGCGTTCGTCAGAGGCGTTGGCCGCCGCCGTATCAAGCGCGGCATCCAGCGCCGCGATATCGACGATATCGGCGGGCGCACAGATCAGGGCGCGCCCGGAGGGTAGCGATGGCTGGTCCGGAGTGTCCGGCGTGGGGACTGAAGCGGGGGCCGGTGTGGCCCCGGCCTCAGAACCCGGCGCCGGAGAAGCTTCTCGGCGCGGGGTCAATCACCACCACCTGGTTGTTGCGCACCTCGGCCACGGCAAGGCCGCGCTCGGTGGTGCCATCGGGGCGGAGACGGAAGATGCCGTTGACGCCCTGAAAGCCCGACGCCTGGGTCAGTGCCGTCGAGGTCAGCGCATTCGCCCGGCCGCTTTTCACCAGTGCGCCAATGGCGGCGATACCGTCGTAGGCAAGGCCCGCGACAGGGTTCGGCGAGACACCATAGGCGGCCTGAAACCGGCTGCGGAACTGCCGGTCGCGGCCCGGATCGGGCAGCGCGAACCAGCCGCCCTGAACACCGGGCAGGGCCAGCGTTGCGGGCGGAATGTCCCAGCGCGTCAGACCCATGTACTGGGTGGTGGCGGGCGACAGCCCGCGTTCGGGCAGCATCTGTGCCAGGAACGGCAGCGCGCCCACCGCATCGCTGGTCAGAAACACCGAGTCGGCACCGCTGGCCCGTGCGGCATTGACGATGCTGGGCACGGCGGCGGTAACACCGGCCTGGCTGAACGCATGGCTTTGGACACCGGCCAGAGTGGCGCGCGAATTTGCGATGGCAGCCTCGATCGCGCGGCGCCCGACGTCGCCTGCCGGGGTCTGTTCGTGCACGATCAGAATCCGGCCCTTGCCTTGCCGCGCGGCAAAACCGACCAGACGGTTGGCAGTGTTGCGGAACGAATTGCCGAGAACGAAAACATTCCTGCCTGCGATGTCGGTATTGTTCGAGAAGCTGAGCACATTCACGTTGCGCGACGCCACCGCCAGACCGGCGGCATTGGCACCTTCCGCGAACAGCGGGCCAAGGATGATCTTGGCACCGTCATCGACGGCACGGGTCGCCACCGAAGCGGCCTGCGCGGGCGAACCGCCGGTGCTGTAGACGCGCAGGTCGATGGCGACGCCGTCAAGATCGGCAACCGCCAGCTTGGCGGCATTTTCAAGATCGCGCGCGATGATGTCGAGTTGCCCCTGACCCGAGCCCGAAGGGATCAGCAGCGCGACCCGGACCGGCGCCGAGGGGTCGATTTTCTGCCCGGTGACGGGCCCGCCCGCGATCATGGTCGGATCACAGGCCGCAAGCCAAAGCGCGGCCGAGGCCAGTGCAAGCCGAGATGCCACCTTGCGGATCGTGCCGAAAATCGAAACCATCACCATATCTCCATACCCGTCTGTTGCGGATTGATTTGTCGCGGCAAACCTATGGGGATTCGGGGGGGCGAGTAAACGGCGGAGCGGCGGAACCTGATGGAGTGGCAGAAAACCGACCTCGCACCCGGTCTTTACCTGGTGTCGACGCCGATCGGGGCGGCCCGGGATATCACCTTGCGGGCGCTCGACGTGCTGGCTTCGGCGGAGGTTCTGGCGGCTGAAGATACCAGGACATTGCGACGGCTGATGGAGATCCACGGCGTGGCGCTGGGGCAGCGCCGGATCGTCGCCTATCATGATCGCAATGGGGCTGCGGCACGCTGTTGTATCCCCAGTCGTAGCGGCCCGAGAGCATCAGGTTCCG
>JBBKVJ010000102.1:0-6526 GCA_037968375.1 Paracoccaceae bacterium
GTGAATACTGTCTTTCAGGACTACGCCCTCTTCCCGCATCTGAATGTGCTCGACAACGTCGCCTATGGTCTGCGGATCGCCTCGGGGCGCAGGGCCGCCCGGCGCAGGTGGTCTCGGCCTCGTTCCTGGGTTCGGCGACGCGGCTGCATCTGCGGCTGGCGGGGCGCGACATCACCATGCTGATGCCGCGCGGCGCGCAAATCCCGGATCCGGGCGAGACGATCCAGATCGGCTGGGGCGACAGCGATCTGCACCTGATGGAGGCGCCATGAGCACGGTGGCGGATCGTGGTTGGCTGGCGCGCCTCTCGGATGCGCTCTGGCGCCGCCCGCGGCTGTTTCTGGCGCTGCTTCTGGCGCCGCCGGTGCTGTGGCTGGGGGTGGTCTATCTGGGCGCGCTCGCCGCCCTTCTGGCGCAAAGCTTTTTCTCGATCGACGAGTTCACCGGGCTGATCGACTACACGCTGACACTGAAAAGCTACGGCGAGTTGTTCACGCCGACCAACCTCGACATCATCATCCGTACCGTCACGATGGCGGCGGCGGTCACGCTGGCTGCCGCGATCATAGGCTTTCCCATCGCCTATTTCGCGGCGCGTTATGCGCGGGGGAAATGGAAGGCGGTGTTCTACCTCGGGATCATGCTGCCCTTGTGGTCGAGCTATCTGGTCAAGGTCTATTCGTGGAAGTTGATCCTGGCCAAGGAGGGTATCCTGAACTGGGCACTGACCACGCTGCATCTGGATTGGCTGTTGAACGCCTACCTGGCGCTGCCGGTGGTAGGTGGCAATTCCCTCTCGACCAGCCCCACCGGCACCTTTCTAGTGTTCCTTTACGTCTGGCTGCCGTTCATGATCTTGCCGATCCAGGCCGCGCTCGAGCGGGTGCCGCTGACCATGCTGGAGGCCTCGGGCGACCTTGGCGCGCACCCGGTGCAGACCTTTCGCCACGTGCTGCTGCCGATGGCCTTCCCCGGTGTCATCGCAGGCTCTATCTTCACCTTCTCGCTGACGCTTGGCGATTACATCATCCCGCAGATCATCGGCACCTCGGCGCGGTTCATCGGTCAGGCGGTCTATCAGCATCAGGGCACGGCGGGGAACATCCCCCTTGCCGCCGCCTTCGCGGTGGTGCCCATCGTCATCATGGCGCTCTACCTCTGGTGGGCGAAGCGGCAAGGCGCCTTCGATGCACTCTGAGCGCGCCCCCCTCTGGCTGAAAATCGCCGCCGCCGCCGGGCTATTGTTCCTGCATGTGCCGCTGCTGCTGATCTTTGCCTATGCCTTCACTACCGAGGACAAAAGCTATCAATGGCCGCCGCCCGGCCTGACGCTGCACTGGTTCGCCGTCACCTGGAACCGCCCCGATGTGTGGCAAGCCCTGTCGCTGTCTGTAAGGGTCGCCACGATCTCCACTGCTGTAGCGATGATCCTCGGCACGCTTGCCGCCGCCGCGATGGCGCGGTCGCGCTTTTTCGGTCGCGAGGCGATCTCGCTTCTGGTGATCCTGCCCATTGCCCTTCCCGGTATCATCACCGGCATCTCGTTGCGCTCGGCCTTCAACCTTGCCGATATCCCGTTCAGTTTCTGGACCATCGTTTTGGGTCATGCCACGTTCTGCGTCGTCGTGGTCTACAACAACGCGGTAGCGCGCTTCCGCCGCACCTCGGCTAGCCTTGTCGAGGCCTCGATGGACCTTGGCGCCAACGGCTTTCAAACCTTCGCGCATGTGATCTTGCCGAACATCGCCACAGCGCTTCTGGCGGGCGGCATGCTGGCCTTTGCGCTGTCTTTTGACGAGGTGATCGTGACGACGTTCACGGCAGGCCAGCAGCAGACGCTGCCAATCTGGATGCTTGAGGAATTGGTGCGGCCCCGGCAGAGGCCGGTGACGAACATCGTGGCGATGGTGGTGGTGCTGGTCACCTTCCTGCCGATCCTCGGCGCCTATTATCTGACACGCGGCACCGATACGGTGGCGGGGCAGGGTAAATGAACATCAAAAGGGGGTCCCAAATGGACACGCAAATGCTGATCGGCGGCTCGTTCGAGAATGGCTCGGATGCCGAGGAAAAGGTGCTTAACCCGCGCACCGGCGAGGTGATCGTGAAATTGCACGAGGCCGACCCGGCCCAGATCGACCGCGCCGTCAAGGCGGCGCGCAAGGCATTTGCCACCTGGG
The DNA here is from genome assembly GCA_037968375.1 of Paracoccaceae bacterium. Lineage (GTDB taxonomy): Bacteria > Pseudomonadota > Alphaproteobacteria > Rhodobacterales > Rhodobacteraceae > CANNFR01. The sequence continues at coordinate 2,181 of JBBKVJ010000102.1, forward strand.
GCCGCACCACGCCCGCCGAACGTTCGGGCTATCTTCTGAGGATCGCCGACCGGCTGGAGGCTGAAAGCGATGACTTTGCAGCCCTTGAGGCACTGAATACCGGCAAGCCGATCAATGCCGCCAAGAACGACGAGATGCCCGCGATTATCGATTGCTATCGCTACTTCGCGGGGGCGGTGCGCAACATGCACGGCACGCTGGCGGGCGAGTATCTGGCCGGTCATACCAGCATGATCCGCCGCGATCCGATTGGCGTGGTGGCCTCGATCGCACCCTGGAATTATCCCTTGATGATGATGGCGTGGAAGCTGGCCCCGGCACTGGCGGGCGGCAATGCGGTGGTGCTGAAACCGTCAGAGCAGACGCCGCTTACCGCGCTGAAGATGGCGCGGCTTTTGGCCGATATCCTGCCCGAGGGCGTGGTCAATATCGTCGTCGGACGCGGCGCCAGCGTCGGCAGCCTTCTCATCAACCATGACGATGTCGACATGATCTCGATCACCGGCGATGTCGGCACCGGGCGCAAGGTGCTGGAGGCGGCGCAAAAGACGCTGAAGCGCACGCATCTGGAACTGGGCGGCAAGGCGCCGGTGATCGTCTTCGACGATGCCGATATCGGCGCGGTGGTCGAGGGCCTGCGGGCGTTCAGCTTTTACAACGCTGGGCAGGATTGCACGGCGGCCTGCCGGGTCTATGCCGGCCCCAAGGTCTACGACAATCTGGTCGCCGACCTGACCACGGCGGCCGCCTCGCTGGTTTACGCCGACAACGACGACACCAAAAACGAAATCCCGCCGCTGATCTCTGCCCGCCAGCGTGAGCGGGTCGAGGGCTTCGTAGGCCGGGCCTCGGAAATCAACCATATGGAGATCACCACCGGCGGGTCCGCGCACGATGGGGCAGGGTTCTACTACAAGCCGACCGTTGTGGCCGGCGCCCTGCAATCCGACGAGATCGTGCGGCGCGAGGTGTTCGGCCCCGTGGTTTCTGTCACGCGGTTCAGCGATGTCGACGAGGCCGTCACCTGGGCCAATGACAGCGACTACGGTCTGGCCTCCAGCGTCTGGACCAAGGACGTGAGCAAAGGCATGGCCACTGCGGCGCGGCTGCAATACGGCTGTACCTGGATCAACACGCATTTCATGCTGGCCAGCGAGTTGCCGCATGGCGGGTTGAAACAGTCGGGCTATGGCAAGGACATGTCGATGTATGCGCTGGAGGATTATACCGCCGTCCGCCATGTGATGATCGCGCATTGAGTGCGCGGTCCTGAATTTTCGCAAAGAAAATTCGTCATGGGCCTAGCGATACCCCGAGTGGCCAAGCAGATATTTCGCCAGGATCGGCAGCGCCGCCGATCCGACCGCGCGGGCGTTGCGCCCGACCAGGCCCGGCTCGATCCGGGGCGCGGCGATGCCTTGCGTGTCGATCTCGGCCAAGGCGGTGCGCACAGCTTCGATGATCCGCGCCCGAATTGGTTCGGGGCAGGCGCCGTCGATCAGGATCGCCTCGAAATCGATGACCGATAACACCGCGACCGCCCCCAGCGCCAGATGCCGCGCGGCGCGCGCGATCCAGGGGCCAAGCAGATCCTCGATGCCCGACCAGTCCTGCGGATAGGCCCAGAGCACGCCCGGATCGCGACCCGTCTCGATCAGGCTGCGCTCAAGCGTGTAGAGCGAGGCCTGGTGGATCAACTGAGACGCGCCACCTGACCCATCGGGCACCGGCAGCGAACCAAAGGCGCCGGCATTGCCGCTGCGACCGGGATGGACCGTTCCGTTCAGGACCACGCCACCGCCGATGAACGAGCCGACGAAGAAATAGGCGTAATCGGAAAATTCGCGGCCGCGCCCGAAGACATGTTCCGCCGTGCAGGCCGAAGTCGCGTCGTTCTCGATCACCACTTCTGCACCAGCGATCTTGGCAACTGCCTTGGCGATGTCGAAGCCGCGCCATTGGTCCATCTTGTCGGCGGGCGCATTGACCAGTTGCAGCCAGTTCCAAAGCTGATATGGCGCCGAGACGCCGACGCCAGCCAACCGTGCAGCAGGACCCATCGCGGCGATCATTCCTGGCAGGGCATGGCCCAGAAAATCCATCACCAGTTCGGGCGTCGGGTAGGGGTACGCGGTCTTGTCTTCAGCCAGAACATTGCCCGTAAAGTCGATCGCGGCCAGTTCCACCGACCTCCGCCCGATATTCACACCGATCGAACGTACCCCATCGGGGTTCAGCGCAAAGGGCACCAAGGGCTTGCCGACCTTGCCACGCTGTGGCGCGCCTTTCAGCAGCAAGCCGTCGGCCTCAAGCTTGCGGGTGATCGTCGATACGGTCTGCGGCGACAGGGTGGCGCGCTTTGCAACCTCGGCCGAGGCCAGCGCACCGTGGCGCTGGATAAGCGACAGCACCAGGCGCTCGTTATGGTCGCGCAACCCGGTCTGATTGACACCCGTGGATGGATCGCGCACCTTGGTTTCAGCCATTTGCACAAACCTCCCTCATAAAAATAAGGCTATACTGATTAGTAAATCAAGTTTATTTATTTATTGACTCTTGCCACAAAGTTGCCTTATGTGGACATTGTCTCCGGTGCCAGTAAGTATCGCGAGGTGGGGTCACGCCAAAATGGCGGACCTTTGGACAACCGGGAGGATCATCATGAAAAAGCTTCTTGCGGGCACAGCGCTTGCCATTCTCGCCACCAGCACCACCGCATTTGCGGGTGGTCACGGCGCGGTTACGGCCTGCCTGATCACCAAGACCGACACCAACCCGTTCTTCGTGAAGATGCGGGAAGGCGCCGAGGCCAAGGCTGCGGAACTGGGTATGGAGCTCAAATCCTTCGCGGGCAAGGTTGACGGCGACCATGAAACCCAGGTTGCAGCGATTGAGACCTGCATCGCCGATGGCGCAAAAGGCATCCTTTTGACCGCGTCGGACACATCATCGATCGTTCCTGCTGTCGCACAGGCCCGCGCGGCCGGTCTTCTGGTCATCGCGCTCGACACGCCGCTTGAGCCGATCGATTCCGCCGACGCAACCTTTGCGACCGATAACTATCTGGCCGGCCTGCTGATCGGTCAATGGGCCAAGGCCACGATGGGCGACGCGGCAGCGGACGCGCGTATTGCCACGCTTGATCTCAACGTCAGCCAGCCCTCCGTGGACGTGCTGCGCAACCAGGGCTTTCTGGACGGCTTCGGCGTCGATCTGGCCGATCCGAACGTCATCGGCGACGAGACCGATCCACGCATCGTCGGCAGCGATGTGACCGATGGCAACGAGGAAGGCGGTCGCCGGGCGATGGAAAACCTGCTGGCGCAGGATCCGACGATCAACATCGTGCACACGATCAACGAACCTGCCGCGGCCGGTGCCTATGAGGCGCTGAAATCGGTCGGGCGCGAGAGCGACGTGCTGATCGTGTCGGTCGATGGCGGCTGCCCCGGCGTGCAGAACGTCGCCGATGGCGTCATCGGTGCGACCAGCCAGCAATATCCGCTGCTGATGGCCTCGCTGGGGATCGAGGCGATTGCCGCCTGGGCCAAGGACGGCACCAAGCCTGCAAACACCGAAGGCAAGGATTTCTTCGACACCGGCGTGTCGCTGGTCACCGATCAGCCAGCCGATGGCGTCACGTCTATCTCGGTCGCCGAAGGCATGGAGAAGTGCTGGGGTTGATTTTGAGGGCCACCAGGTTCAACATCTGACGTAAGGAAAGGGCGGGCATTGCCCGCCCTTTTTCGATATCATCCGGGGGGACGTGGGACGATGTCATCGAGCGAAAATTACGAGGCGGCAGCCGCAGGCGCCAAGGGCGACGTTGCCGAATTCGACAAGCACGACACCGGGCTGATCGGCAAGTTTCACCACGCTTTGCACACCACACCTTCGCTGGTGCCGCTGATCGTGCTGATCGCCGCGCTGGTCATCTTCGGGCTGATGCTTGGCTCGAAATTCTTTTCGCCCTTCGCGCTGACCCTGATCCTGCAACAGGTGCAGATCGTCGGCATCGTTGCGGCCGCGCAAAGTCTGGTCATCCTGACCGCCGGAATCGACCTGTCGGTCGGCGCCATCGCGGTGATCTCGTCGGTGGTGATGGGCCAGTTCACCTTTCGCTACGGCCTGCCGGTAGAACTGTCGGTGCTGTGCGGGCTAAGCTTTGGCACCGCCATCGGCGCCCTGAACGGCTGGCTGATCGCTGTCGTCAAGCTGCCGCCCTTTATCGTGACGCTGGGCATGTGGCAGATCGTGCTGGCGGCGAATTTCCTGTATTCCAAGAATGAGACCATCCGCGCGCAGGACATCGCCTCGGAAGCGCCGCTGCTGCAATTCCTCGGCAC
>JBBKVJ010000103.1:0-3349 GCA_037968375.1 Paracoccaceae bacterium
TGGCCCAGATCGCGCAGCAGCGCCTCGGCAAAGATCGAGCGGGCCGAGTTGCCCGAACAGATGAAAAGAACGTGAAAATTGCTGTCACGCATGTTGCGTTCCTTTTGAAGGCCAAGAAGGGGGGTCAGAAGATCAGGGCGTGCACGGCCAATATCGAGCGCAAGATAGCCAATGAGGTCTTCGGTCACGTCGAGGTCCACCGAATACAACAGCGACCGTCCGCGCCGCGTGACTTGAACAAGCCCGGAAGCGGTCAGGTCGGCGAGGTGATGTGACAGGGTATTTTGTTTCAGCCCCAGCGCCTCTGCGATCTCTGTCGGGCGCACGCCTTGCGGCGCGAACCGCATCAGCAGTCGAAAAACGGCAAGGCGACCAGAGTGTCCAAGCGTTGCAAATCCATGGGAGGCGCGATTCTGTTCCATATTTCCGGAATATAGGAACAATCAATATCCTCAAGTGAATTTTTTATGACAGGCGGATCGCGACAACTTGATTTGTTCCGCACTGCGCAATGGACCGATACATCAAGAAGCAGGTTGCCTTCGGAATGTTTTCGTCGACAGAACAATCCAGAATCAAGTTGTGGTCGCGCAGGATGCCCATTGCCCGGGCTCGGTCTCGCTCATCGGAAGCAGCCGTTGCTGGCAATTGGCAAAGCCGACGGCTGCCAGTTTGAACCTTCTGCGCAACTTGTGGATCGGGAGCCGATTGAGGCATTGCTGGAAGCAGGATCACCGGGTTACCTTTCATTCCATGGGAGGACGGAACGATGACCTGCACGCGGCGGATGTTTCTGGCCGGGGCAGCGGCCTTGGCCGCGCCGTCCCTCGATGCGCAACCGACTGTGGCGGTCAGGTTCGCGCTTACTCCGGTCTTTCTGGACAACGACGCGGCCGTGATTTCGGGTCTTCAGGCCGCACTGGCCGAGGGCATGGGACGGGATGTAGAGCTTGTGCAGCGGCGCACCTATCAGGAAATCACCGGGGCTTTGCTGGACGGTTCAGTCGATGCGGCATGGACTTGCGGCTACCCGTTTCTGCAGCACCAAACCGAGCTTTCCCTGCTTGGTGTGCCGGTCTGGAACGGGCAACCGCTGTATCAGTCCTACCTTATTGCTTCAGCAGATGATCCGGCGCAGGGCCTAGCTGATCTGCGCGGTGGCACCCATGCCTTTTCCGATCCAGACAGCAACTCCGGCTTTCTGGTTACCGCATCTGATCTGGCGCGGCTTGGTGAGACGCCAGAGACGTACTTTTCCCGGACGATCTTCACCTTCGGGCATCGCAATGTGGTGCGCGCCGTGGCCGGGGGGCTGACACGGTCGGGAAGCGTCGATGGGTATGTTTGGGAAGTCCTGAGCGCGGTCGAGCCCGACCTGACGGCGCGCACCCGGATTGTGAGTCGATCCGAATGGCTGGGGTTTCCGCCATTTGTCGCACGCGCAGATCGCATCGACGATCCGGTCGTGTCGGCCTGCGGAACGGCCCTTCGCGGCATGGCCGGTACGCAATCCGGAAAGGCAGCACTTGCACTTCTGTTTCTTGACGGGATTTCCGCACAGGCCCCATCGCTGTTCGACGGAATTGCCGCGCGCATGGCGGTTCTGGGTAGGGCACCGTGAAAGCGGCGTGGTTCCAGAATCTGCCTGTAACGCTTCGGGTCCCTGTCGTGACGGCGGCCCTGATGATCGCGCTTGGTTTTGTCGCAAGTCAGGGCGTGCTGACGGCCTTGCGAGGCGTGCAGGACGCGCGACTGGTTGAAACCGCGCGGCTGCATGTCGAAGGGCTGTCGGTGGCGCTGGGACCCTTTGTGCTGCGGCAGGATGTCTGGGAAGTCTATGATGTGCTGGAGCGGGCACAGGCCGCTTCGGACAGGCAGCGGCTTTTGCAGACAGTCGTGGCCGACGGGCGCGGGCAAGTCCTTGCAGCGAGCGACCCGAGGCGCGCTCCCGTTGGAAGCGACATCATGACGTATGAGGCGGGCGCCGTTTCCCCCAGTGCCGTCACGATGACCGGCGACCCCGTCCTGCGGGTGATTGCGCCCCTGCGCTATCAGGGGCGGGATGTGGGGCGCATCGTCACCGAACTGGACGTGACTGACCTTCTGGCAGAACGGCGGCGAGTCGCGTTGTGGCTGTTGTTCGGCAATGCAGCTGCGACGGCCGTTCTGACCTTTGCCGGATGGCTGGCGGTCGCACGCATTCTGCGCCCGGTGGCAACGCTGGTCAGAGCAATGGACGCCACCGAAGGCGTGCCGCGCCCCATTCCCGAAGCCGATATCCCACGCGGCGATCCCGGCCTTGCACGGCTGATCACCACCTACAATCAGATGACCACCGCTGTAGAAGCGCGCGCGGAGGCCGAACGGCGGCTGGCCGAACGTGAAAGGTTCGTCAGCCTTGGTCGACTGTCGTCCTCGCTGGCGCATGAGATCAACAATCCGCTGGGCGGCCTTCTGAACGCAGCGGACACGATCGTAGCCTATGCCGACCGTCCCGAAGTCGTGCGCGAGTCCGGCAACCTGATGCTGCGCGGGTTGAGCCACATGCGCGACGTGGCGCGGGCGATCCTTGACCAGAACAGGCTCGACCGATCCGGTCAGCCCCTGCGGGCTGTGGATTTTGAGGATTTGAGGTTGTTGTTCGAGCCGGAAGTGGCCAGCCGCGAACAAAATCTGCAATGGCAGATAGCGGCGGGCGACGATACGCTGGCGGCGTTGCCCGCGACACCGGTCCGGCAGGTGACCCTGAATTTGCTGCTCAATGCCAGCGAGGCGGCCGGTCGGGGTGGTCGGATTGGGCTGTCGGTCACCAACGGTGCAGATGTTTTGTCGATTGCGGTGGATGACACCGGCCCGGGTCTCGGCCCAGACCACCTCGCGCGTCTGCTGTCATCCGGACCCTTGCCGCCCGGCGGCGGGGTGGGTCTACGGCTGGCGCATGACATCGTCGTGGGCCTGAGCGGCCGGATCAGCCACACGCGGACCGAAGGCGTGACGGTTATCCGCGTCGAACTTCCTGTCGAGGGCGACCGCCATGCTTGACGGGCGCTGCGTCGTGCTCGTCGAGGATGACGAGATCATGGGGGCATCGCTGCTCCAGCGGTTGACGCTGGAAGGGGCCGAGGTCCTGTGGCATCGTCAGATCGCGCGCGCCCTGCCAGCGATCCGCACCCCGCGAAAAACCATAGACGCCGTGGTTTGCGATATCCGGCTGCCCGATGGCACGGGCGAAGATCTCTATGACACGCTCACCCGGTCCGGCACGCCGCCGCCGTTTCTGTTCATCACCGGTCAGGGTGGAATTGACCAAGCGGTGCGGCTTATCCGTTCGGGTGCTGCCGACTACATC
>JBBKVJ010000104.1:0-8113 GCA_037968375.1 Paracoccaceae bacterium
AGCGGCACGAGAAGACGGGATCATCGCCGCCAAGTCGGGACGGCTTGCGGATGTGGTGCGCGCGATGCCAGCGATGTCGGCGCTGGCACCGGGGCCGATGCGGCCCGAGGTGCAGGCGCAGGCGCTGGAGATGGCGCGAAGCCTTGGGCCCGAAGTCTTTGTGCGCCAGTCGCGCCTGATGCAGCGCCGCCCCGATCAGCAGCGCGCGCTGCGCCAGTTGCGCGCGCCCGCGCTGATCCTGGCCGGTGCGCATGACACCGCATTTCCGCTGAAACGGCACGAATTCCTGGCCGAGCTGATTGCCTCGGCCGAGTTGGAGGTAATCGAGGATGCGGGTCATCTGGCGCCGCTGGAGGCGCCCGAGGCGGTGACGGACGCCCTCAACCGCTGGCTGAGGACGCCGTTCCGGTTGACGACCTAGGCGCTGCGCAGCTTGGGCTTGCTGCCGCGCGGGCCCGAATGCGTGTCGATGAAGTCAAGCACCAGCGGCCGTATGTTGGTGCGCCAGCTTTTGCCAGCGAAGATGCCGAAATGCCCGGCCCCCGGTTCAAGGTGGCTGGCCTTCTTGTCATCGGGCAGGCCGGTCAACAAGCCAAGGGCGGCAAGGCATTGTCCGGGCGCGGAAATGTCGTCTTTCTCGCCCTCGACAACCTTGACCGCTACATTGGTGATCTTGCCAATATCGACCTGATGATCGCCAACGGTGAACACATTGCGCGCGACCACCCGGTTCTTGAAGATACGCTCGACGGTGGACAGGTAAAACTCTGCCGTCATATCCATCACCGCAAGGTATTCGTCGTAGAACCGGTTGTGCCGGTCATGATCGCCGTCCTGTCCCTTGGCGACCGCGATGATCTGATCGTAGAACGCCTTGGCGTGGGTTTCTGCATTCATCGAGATGAACGATTGCAGCTGTGCCAGCCCCGGATAGACCATCCGACCGACGCCCGGGTGTTTGAACCCGACACGCTGCAAGGCCAGATGTTCCAGCTGACCCATCGTCACACTGCGCCCGAAATCGGTCACATCCGTCGGCGCTGCATCAGGGTCGATCGGGCCGCCGATCAGGGTCAGCGTGCGCGGCTGCGCGTCCGGCTCCAACTCGGCCAGATAGGCAGTGGCGGCAAGTGCGAGAGGGGCCGGCTGGCAGACCGCGATGACATGGATATCGGGGCCGAGAAAGCGCATGAAATCCATTAGGTAGAGCGTATAATCCTCGATATCGAACTTGCCGACCGAGACCGGGATATCGCGGGCATTGTGCCAGTCGGTGATATAGACCTCGGCATCGGGCAAAAGCGAGGTGACGGTCGAGCGCAGAAGTGTCGCGTAGTGGCCCGACATCGGCGCCACCAGCAGAACGCGGCGCGGTTTCGGCGCGCGGTTCTTGACCGCGAAATGCAGCAGATCGCCGAACGGTTTGGTGACCAGCTTTTCGACCGACACGGGATGATCGCGCCCGTCTTCGCCGACGACGTTGCCGATGCCCCAGTCGGGCTTGGTGACCATGCGGCCAAAGGTGCGTTCGGTCACTTCGCCCCAAGCGGCCAGCACCTGAAACATCGGATGCGGTGCAAGCCCGGTTTGCGGATAGGATCCCATCGCAAGTGCCGTGGCGCCCAGCCATTGATTCGTGTTACGGAGGGTCTCCATAAAATCGTAGGCAGCCATAAAACGCATGGCCCGTTCCCTTCCCCGGGAGCTTTGCCCGGATAAAATCGTCGCTTTGCCCCCCAGCCCGGCGACGCTATGCTGCAGGTGCAAGATAGGGTGGAATGATTAAGATGACAACTGAACAGCAGGACCCGGACGCAAATCTGGACCGTCTGAACGCCAATCTGGCCAAGGTTGAGGAGTTGACGCAACGTCTTGTGGCCGCAATGTCGCACAAGCGGAATGTTGATTCCGCCTTGCAGGGGCCGGGGCAGGAACTGTTCATGAAGGCGGCCACTGCCTATGTGGCGGAAATGATGGCCAACCCCTCGAAGATGTTCGAGCATCAGGTCGGCTACTGGGGCAAGTCGGTCAAGCATTACATCGAGGCGCAGCAGCAGGCCGTCAAAGGCAAGCTGACGGTGCCCGAGGATCATACGTCCAAGGACCGCCGCTTTGCCAACCCGCTGTGGGACAGCCATCCCTATTTCAACTTCATCAAGCAGCAGTATCTGATGTCCGCCGAAGCGGTGGGAACTGCGGTCGGCGACCTTGAACATCTCGATGCCAAGGACAAGAAGCGCGTCGAATACTTCTCGCACCAGATCCTTGACATGTTCGCACCGACCAACTTTCTGGCCACCAACCCCGAGGCGCTGGAAAAGGCCGTCGAGACCGATGGCCAAAGCCTGGTCGACGGGCTGGAGAATCTGGTCCGCGACATCGAGGCCAACAAGGGCGATCTGCAGGTGACGCTGGCCGACCGCGACGCGTTCAAGATCGGCGGCAATATCGCCACCACCGAAGGGTCGGTGGTGTTCCGCAACCGGATGTTCGAACTGATCCAGTATGCGCCGACCACCGACAAGGTGCACAAGACGCCCTTGGTGATCTTCCCGCCGTGGATCAACAAATTCTACATTCTTGATCTGAAGCCGCAGAACAGCCTGATCAAATGGATCGTCGATCAGGGCTTTACCCTGTTCGTGGTCTCTTGGGTCAATCCCGACGCGTCTTATGCCGATGTCGGCTTGGATACCTATGTCGAAGAGGGCTATCTGACCGCCATCGACGAGGTCAAGGCGATCACCGGCGAGGACAAGGTGAACGCCGTCGGCTATTGCATCGGCGGCACGACACTGTCCCTGACGCTGGCGCTGATGCACAAGCGCAAGGACACATCGGTCAGGTCGGCGACGTTCTTTACCACGCTCACCGATTTTTCCGATCAGGGCGAGATGACGGTGTTTCTGGACGACGAATTTGTCGATGGCATCGAACGCGAAGTGGCCGAGAGGGGGATGCTGGAATCCTTCTTCATGTCGCGCACGTTCTCGTTCCTGCGCTCGAACGATCTGATCTACACGCCCGCGATCCGCAGCTACATGCTGGGTCAGGCGCCACCTGCGTTCGATCTTCTCTACTGGAATGGCGACGGCACCAACCTGCCGGCCCGGATGTCGGTGGAATACCTGCGCGGGCTGTGTCAGGGCGACCACTTCGCGACCAAGGGTTACGATCTTATGGGCGAGACGGTGTCGATCAAGGATGTGCGCGTGCCTCTATGCGCCATCGCCTGCGAGACCGATCACATTGCGGCGTGGAAGTCCTCGTATCAGGGCATCAAGGCGATGGGGGCCAGGGACAAGACCTTCATCCTGTCCGAGTCCGGCCATATCGCGGGAATCATCAATCCCCCGTCGAAAAAGAAGTACGGACACTATACCAACGAAGACATGCCCAAGGCCGAGGATGACTGGCTGAAGGCAGCCGCGCATCACGAAGGCTCGTGGTGGCCGCGCTGGGGTGACTGGCTGGCAAAACGGTCGGGCGCCAAGGTTGATGCGCGCAAACCGGGCGATAAAAAGCACCCGATTCTGGCGCCCGCGCCGGGAACTTACGTGGTCTCAAAGCCAAGCGTTTGATTTTCCAGCAGATTAATTTTTGCTGCATCGCAGCATTTCCCCTTGAAATGCCGCAGTGCAGCATGTATCTCTACTGCAGACGCAAACAGGGCTGCCCGCCCGGACCAACCAAGGAGATACGACAATGGCTGCGAAGACCCAGGATTTCACCAAAGTGATGCAAGACATGATGGCCGCCTTCCCGGTGGACACCGCTTCCATGCAGGACGCGTTCAAGAACCAGGCAGCGCTTGGCGAACGTTTCTCGAAAGTGGCTCTGGAAGCCGCCGAGAAGTCGACCGAGATCTCGACCAAATGGACCAAAGAGACCCTTGCCAAGATGGGCAATGTCTCGAAAGTCAAATCCGATCCGGCCGACTATTCCAAAGCCGTGACCGATTTCGCGACCGCGCAGAGCGAAGCGATGGCCGAAACGATGGCCGCTTTCGCCGAAGTTGCGAAAAAAGTGCAGATGGAAACGGTCGAGCTGATGCTGGCCGCTGGCAAGGACTTCTCGGAAGATGCCTCGGCAGCCGTGAAGAAAGCCACCAACGACGCGACCACCGCCGCCAAGAAAATGGGCGCCGCCGCGAAGTAAGCTGACGGGAACGGATGCCGCCGCGACCTCCCACGCGGACGTGCAGCCTTGAAGGGCGGGCCATTGTGCCCGCCCTTTCCTTATGGCGCGGGCTTTCCTTTTCCGCAGGTGCGGTCTAGGCTTTCTGCACTGCAACATGGGGAGGGCCGATGCCGTGGCCGAGAAGACCGACAAACTCCTGATCAAGCGCTACGCCAGCCGCCGACTTTATAACACCGAGACCAGCGATTACGTGACGCTTGAGGATATCGCCACCTTCATCCGCTCGGGCCGTGAAGTGCAGATCGTCGATCTGAAATCGGGCGACGATCTGACCCGGCAATACCTTTTGCAGATCATCGCCGAACACGAAAGCCGCGGCGAAAGCGTGCTGCCGCTGGGTGTTCTGACCGACCTTGTGCGCAGCTACACCACGCAGGCGCAATCGGTGGTGCCGCAGTTCCTGGCCGCGTCGTTCGAGATGCTGCGCGACGGCCAGTCGAAGGTGATCGAAAACATCGGCACGATGAACCCGATGGCCGCGATGCCCGGATTTGACGCGATGAAGACTCAGCAAGAGGCGTTCATCAAGGCGATGACCGGCGGCCTTGGCAGCGCCTGGGCCGCGCGCAAGGATCATCCGGAACAGGCGGATGCGGCCAAGGGCAGCACCGACGAGTTGGCCGAGATCAAGGAACAGCTGGCCGAGTTGCAGTCGAAGCTTTCGAAGTTCAGAAAGTAGCGGCGGCGCGGATCGCGTCAGACCGATGCCTTTCGCCCGCAAACCCCCGACAGGCTCAGTTTTCCGGACCTTGCTGCCCTGAGGAGTGACCCTGATGCCCTGGCTTTTGTTGCTGGTCGCCGGTCTGCTTGAGGTTGTCTGGGCCTTTGCGATGAAACGTTCGGATGGCTTTTCGAACCCCGGCCCGACGGCGGTCATGATCGTGGCGATGGCGGCCTCGCTGGGCTTGCTGACGCTTGCGATGCGCGACCTGCCGCTTGGCACCGCCTATGCAGTCTGGACCGGCATCGGCGCGGTCGGCGCCTTCGCCGTCGGCATCGTGGTTCTGGGCGAACCCGCCACCGTCATGCGGCTGACGGCGGCAGGTCTGATCGTTGCGGGTCTGGTCTTGATGAAAGTCTCATCGGGCAGCTGACCCCGCCATGGCGGAGCGTCTCAGGCGACTTCCTTGAACACCTTCTTCAGCGCCGTCTCCAGCTTGCCGAACATCTCGTCCAGCTGCGGCTCGGTGGTGATGAACGGCGGGCAGAGAACGATCGCCTGACCCAGGGGGCGGCAGATCAGCCCCAGATCGGTGCAGGTGTTTGCGATCCGCTCGGACACCGACAGCGATCCGTCGAACGGCGTCTTGGTCGCCTTGTCCTTGACCGCTTCCAACGCGCCCATCAGGCCGACGCCACGCCATTCGCCGATATTGGGGTTTTCGGCCAGCCGCTTCATCCCGGCGATGAAATGCGGGGCGATTTTCTTGACGTTCTCGGCCAGCCCCTCGTTCATCACCACGTCGATGGCCTTCAGCGCCACGGCACAACCCACCGGATGGCCCGAGGCGGTGAAGCCGTGCGGAAACTCTTCGATCTCCTCGACCGCCGCCTGCAGGCGCTTGGACAGTTCCGGCCCCAGGATCACCGCACCCATCGGGAAATAGCCCGCCGTCAGGTTCTTCGACGAGATTATCGCATCGGGCATGAAGTCGAACGTCTCGCAGCCCCAGGTGTTGCCGGTGCGGCCAAAGCCGGTGATGACCTCGTCGGCGATCATCGGGATGTCGTACTTTTTCAGGATTGGCAGCATCGCCTGGAAATACCCTTCCGATGGCACAACGACGCCGCCCGCGCCCATGATCGGCTCGGCAAAGAAGCCCGCAATCGTGTCGGCACCCTCCTTGATGATCGTCGCTTCCAGCTCTGCCGCCATCCGCTTGGTGAACTGCGCCTCGCTTTCGCCGTCCTTGCCAAACCGCCAGTAATGCGGGCAGCCGAGGTGAATGAACCCCGGCAACGGCAGTCCGAAGACCTCGTTATAGGGCTTGCCGGTCATCGACGCCGAAACGGCGGTGACACCGTGATAGGCGTTGATCCGGGTCAGGATCTTGCGCTTTTGCGGGCGGCCCTCAGCGGCATGCAGGAACCACAGCATCTTGACCATCGTGTCGTTCGCCTCGGATCCCGAGTTGGTGTAGAACACCTTGCCCGATTTGAACGGCGAGACCTCGACCAGCTTTTCCGACAGCATCACGGTCTGGTCGCTCATCCGGCCGAACAGCGCATGATAGCCCGGGAACTTGTCATATTGCGCCTTGGCGGCCTCGGCGAGGCCAGGATGGTCGAACCCCGCGACCATGTTCCAGAGGCCCGAATTGGCGTCGAAATAGCGCTTGCCGTGCACATCGACGACATAGGGCCCCTCGCCATGCGTCAGAACGACCGCGCCGCGTTCATGTATCGACGGCAGATCGGTAAAGCCATACATCGAATACCGGTCGGCCCGGGATTCCCACGAATTTGGTGCATCGTCGCGCATAGTCGTCATCCTTCACGGAAAATGGGTCTGGTCGCTTGCTATCGTTATCGTTCCGCGTGGCCCGGTTCAATCCTGCGTCTCAGTCGTCCGGGGCCCGGGTTCAGGCGATCTTGCCCGCGCTGGCAGCGGGAAATCTCAGCAGATCGTCATCCACGTGCAGCCAGGCCAGCCGCTCTTGCCAGTTGGTGTGGAACTCGGGTTGAAACTCGGACGGATCATCCAGGGTGGCGGCGTAGAAATGCGTCTCGTCCGGAAACCTTTCCGCCCGATAGGTCAACTGCGTGCCGCAACGCCCGCAGAACTGCCGCACGACCCCTTCCGAGGAAGTGTAGCTGACAGGTTCCGCCTCAAGCCAGTTCCAGTGACCGTCGGTGACCCCGAAAAACGTCGTCATCGGCGAGGCGGTGGCCCGCCTGCAGCTTTCGCAATGGCAATGGCCGCGCCACAGCACATGCGCTGCGTCGAAACTGTAGCGGATGTCTCCGCAAAGGCATCGTCCGGTGGTCTCGGCCATTCGCCTCCCCTCGCCGATTGCGCGCAGCTTGGCAAGCCCCTAGCCTGCCCGAAACCCGAAGGAAGCCTGTCGATGTCCGAACCCGCCACCCGCCTGACGCTTTGGGGCATTGAGGTCTTTCTGGCGGTGGCCGAGGAAGGCTCGGTCTCTGCCGCCGCCCGCCGCCTCGGCGCCTCGGTCTCGGCGGTCAGCCAGCAGATCAGCAACCTTGAGGCGGCACTGGGCACCCCCCTCATCGACCGGTCCTCGCGCCCGGCCAGCCTGATGCCCGCAGGTCAGATGTTCCGCCGCCGCGCCCAGGTGATCCTGAACGAGGCGACGCAGGCGCGCGCCGAACTGGCGCTTGCCGATCTCTCGCGCCTCACCGATTTCCGGCTTGGCATGATCGAGGATTTCGACGCCGAAGTGACGCCGCGTCTTCTGGCCGAGATGGCCGACACGCTGACCGGCTGCCAGTTCCTTCTGGAAACCGGCGCCTCGCACCGCTTGCACGATGCGCTCGATACCCGCGCGCTGGACGTGATCGTCGCTGCCGACATGGGCGCTGCGGCGGGTTGGATGGAGGTGCACCCACTGGTGCAGGAACCCTTCGTCGCCGCCGTCCCGAAAGGTCAAAGCGGCGGCCTCGCCGACCTGCAGGCGCTGCCGTTGATCCAGTATACCCAGCGCCACCACATGGGCCGCCAGATCGCAGCACATCTGGCGCGGCAGAACCTGCGCCTTGACCACCGGTTCGAACTGGACAGCTATCACGCGATCATGGCGATGGTTGCGGCGGGTGCGGGCTGGACCATCCTGACGCCACTAGGGGCGCTTCATGCGGCGCGGTTCCGCGAGGCGACCGAGATCCTGCCGCTGCCATTCGCGCCACTCGCCCGCACGATTTCGCTGACCGCCCGGCGCGGCGTGCTGGGCGA
>JBBKVJ010000105.1:0-3537 GCA_037968375.1 Paracoccaceae bacterium
CATGTCGCGCAGCACATCCTCGATCGCCGACAGCTGATCGTCGGTTTCCTGATAGGGAAAGCGGGCCGAAAAATCCTCCCAGAGGCCATGCGCGGGTTCCAGCACCGGGGCGGTGCGCAGCGCCCGCTCGGCGGCGGTGCGCATCAGCCGGTCGGCGATCTGGCGGATGCGTTCCTTGAGGCGCGCCTTCTTGGCCTGCCAGGCGCCGCCGCCGAGTTTGTCGAGCAACCCCTCCTCATGGCCGAAGCGGCTGAGCAACTCGATATTCTCGACCGGCAAATACAGCTTGTCGCCACCGGCATATTCCAGTGAGATACATTCATGTGCGGCGCCAAGCGCTTGAATTACCTCAAGTCCCAGGTACCGCCCCACACCGTGATCGACATGGACGATCAGATCGCCGGGGGATAGCGATTGCGCCTCGGACAGGAAATTCTCGGCCCGCCTGCGTTTCTTCGCGCGCGAGATCAGCCGGTCGCCCAGAACGTCCTGCTCGGAGATCACGCTTAGCGTGCCGCCGTCCACCGGCCCCTCGAACCCGGCGTCGAGACCCCAGACGGCCAGATGCAGGCCCTTGGGCGTGACCGCGCGGATATCGGCGAGGTCTGCCACACCGGTGACCTCGTGGTCCTCCAGAAGACCGCGCAGCCGTTCGCGCGCACCTTCGGAATACGAGGCGATGACCACCGGACCGGCCTTGCGACGCTCCTGAAGATGATCCGCCAAAGCCCTGAAAAGGCTGATGCTTTCCTGTTGGCGTTCGGGTGCGAAATTGCGTCCGATCCGGCCGCCGCCATCAACCACATTCGGCCCAGTTGCGGTCGGCAACACGCGTAGCTGTACGGTGCGGCGCCCCGCCACGGAGGCATCCCACGCGGCCTCGTCAAGATACAGCTGCCCCGGCGGCACCGGTTTGTAGACCGTATCCAGCCGATGCTTGGCGCCCATTGCCTCGCGCCGCGCCTCGTATTGATCGGCGATGCCCTCCCAGCGGGCGATCCGCGCCGGTTCGGCCTGATCGTCGAGCATCACGGCAGCACCCGGCAAATAATCGAACAGCGTCTCAAGCCGCTCGTGGAAGAACGGCAGCCAGTGCTCGGCGCCCTGATGCTTGCGGCCCGCGCTGACCGCCTCGTACAGCGGATCGTCGCCCCCCGCCGCGCCGAATTCGATGCGGTAGCTCTGCCGGAACCGGGTGATCGCCGCCTCGTCGAGGATGACCTCGGAGACCGGCGCGAATTCGACCGATTTCAGCTTTTCCGTGGTGCGCTGAGTGCCTGCATCAAAGCGCCGCGCGCCGTCCAGCACGTCGCCGAAAAGATCGAGGCGCACCGGACCTCCGTCGCCAGGCGGATAGATGTCGATGATACCGCCACGCACGGCATAGTCGCCCGGCTCCATCACCGTCGCGGTTTGCGAAAATCCCATCCGGACGAGAAACTGGCGCAGTGCCGACTCATCGACGCGCCCGCCCACGTCGGCGGTGAAGGATGACGCCGCAACCACCTCTTTTGCCGGGACTTTCTGCGTGGCGGCGTTCAGCGTCGTCAAGACCACGAACGGCCCCGGCAGGCCCGCGGACAATGTCGCCAGCGTCGCCATCCGGGCGGCAGATATTTCCGGCGCGGGTGAGACCCGGTCATAGGGCAGGCAATCCCAGGCTGGAAAACTCAGCACCACGGCATCGGGCGCGAAGAACGCCAATGCGGCGCGCATCGCCTCCATCCGCTTGTCGTCGCGCGCGACATGCACGACCGGCGCGCCGCGCGCCAGTTCGCGCGCCAGCAGTCGGGCGTCATAGCCTTCAGGCGCACCGCCAAGCGTGATCAGGGTTTCAACCATCGGGGTCAGCTAGCCATTGGCGCACCGGTGTCAACTGCCAAGCGCGCCGATGTTCAGGTTCTGGTACATGCCCCAGATCGCGGTGACAAAGATCGACAGCATGCCGATGCCCTGGATGTAGAACCGGACCCGCAGCACCTGACGCCGCAACGCCTCGCCGGTCAGCGGGCTCTGGTGCAGGCGACGGGCCGCGCTGAGGGTAACCGCGCCGACAAAGACAAGCGGACCGCCCAGCAAGAACACGGCCTGAGCGAACTCGATATCGTAGTAAAAGCCAAGCAGCGCCAGCGACGTGAGGATGAATGTTCCGAACGCCAGCAGCCAATATCCCGCCGCACCGTCGATATAGCGGATGCGACCGACACTGATCCGCACCATATCTTCGAAATCGCGCTCGGCCTCGCCGCCCTGGCGTTTCGCGCGCATCAGCATGTCGAACGGCACGCCGAGGGCAAAGTGGCTGGTCGAGGACCAAAGCACGGCAAGGGCGATCCAATACCAGAGATTGGAGAAGGACCGCATGTCGATCAGCTCGAAGATCAGGTCATACCAGTCCAAAACAGGCCCTATCGCTTGCACCGTCCGGGCCAGAACAGGACCCCCGCGCGGTTTCATACACTTGAGATACCGGTCAATCCATGCCACGCAACAAAAAATCCGCATGGAGGCCCGGCCGAATGAACCCCGATGCCCCGATATTCCCGGCCACCCGTCTGCGCCGCATGCGTGCCACGCCGGCACGCCGCGCGCTGATCCGCGAATCCGCGCTGTCGGTCGATGATCTGATCTGGCCGATCTTTTTGTGCGCAGGCGAGGGTGTGGCGGACCCGGTGGCCTCGATGCCCGGCGTGAACCGGCTGTCGGTGGACCGGGCGGTTGCGGCTGCGGCCGATGCCGAGGCCCTTGGCATCCCGGCGATCTGCCTTTTCCCCTATACCGATCCGACCCGGAAAACCGCCGCTTGCGAAGAAGCGTGGAACCCGGACAACCTGACCAACCGGGCGATCCGCGCGATCAAGGCCGAGGTGCCCGGGATCGCGGTGATGACCGATATCGCACTCGATCCCTACAACATCCACGGCCATGACGGGATCGTGGTGGCGGGCGAGATCGTGAACGACGAGACCGTCGAGGCTCTGGTCCGGATGGCGCTGGCGCAGGCCGAGGCGGGCGCCGATATCCTGGGCCCGTCGGACATGATGGACGGGCGGATCGGCGCGATGCGCACGGCGCTGGAAGCGGCGGGTCACAAGAATGTGGCAATCCTGTCCTACGCCGCGAAATTCGCCAGCGCTTTTTATGGCCCGTTCCGCGATGCGGTTGGGGCGACGGGCGCTCTGACCGGCGACAAGAAGACCTATCAGATCGACCCCGCCAATGCCGCCGAGGCGTTGCGCTGCGTCGCGCGCGATCTGGCCGAGGGGGCGGATATGGTGATGGTCAAGCCGGGAATGCCCTATCTAGACATCTGCCGTCAGGTGAAGGACCGCTTTGGCGCGCCGACCTTCGCCTATCAGGTGTCGGGCGAATACGCGATGATCCGGGGCGCCGCCGATCGCGGCTGGATCGACGGCGAGGCGGCAATGTGGGAAAGCCTGATCGCCTTCAAGCGGGCCGGCTGCGATGGGGTGCTGACCTATTTCGCTCCCGAGGTGGCACGGCGACTGAAGGCGGGGTGAGGCGCTGATGCCGCCC
>JBBKVJ010000106.1:0-8406 GCA_037968375.1 Paracoccaceae bacterium
TCGCGTTACCCAGCGCCAGCGTCGATGTCCGTGCCACGGCGCCCGGCATGTTCGCGACGCAGTAGTGCATGATGCCGTCGACCTCATAGATCGGGTCTTGATGCGTCGTGGCCTTCGAGGTCTCAAAGCAGCCACCCTGGTCGATGGCCACGTCAACCAGCGCCGCACCGGGCTTCAGCTCCGACAACTGCGCGCGGCTGATCAGCTTGGGCGCGGCTGCGCCGGGAACCAGAACCGCACCGATGATCAGGTCCGCGGCGCGCGCCAGCTCGATCGTGTTGGCGGCCGAGGCGAAGGTGTTCTTGAAGGTGCCGCCGAACGTATCGTCAAGGTAGCGCAGGCGCGGGAGCGAGCGGTCGACGACGGTCACATCCGCCCCCATCCCGGCGGCGATCTTGGCGGCGTGGGTGCCGACGACGCCGCCACCGATGACCAGCACCCGCGCCGGGCCGACACCGGGCACGCCGCCCATCAAAACGCCGCGCCCGCCGTTGGCTTTTTGCAACGTCCAGGCGCCGACCTGTGGTGCCAGTCGCCCCGCAACCTCGGACATCGGCGCCAATAGCGGCAGCCCGCCGTTGCGGTCGGTGACGGTCTCATAGGCGATGCAGGTCGCCCCCGAGGCCAGCAGGTCGCGGGTCTGTTCGGGGTCTGGGGCGAGGTGGAGGTAGGTGAACAGGATCTGCCCCTCGCGCAACATCTTGCGTTCGCCCGGCTGCGGTTCCTTGACCTTGACGATCATGTCGGCGGTCGCGAAGACTTCTTTAGCGGTGCCGAGGATTTTCGCCCCGACAGCTTCGTAATCCGCATCGGGAAACCCCGCGCCCGCGCCGGCCCCGGTCTCGACCAACACCTGATGGCCGTGGTCCACCGCCTCGCCCGCCGCACTTGGGGTCAGACCGATGCGGAACTCTTGTGGTTTGATCTCTCTCGGGCAGCCGATCTTCATGGGGTCTCCTTCTCCGGTTCGCACGATTGTGGCGCGTGCCGCGTGAAAACGGGTTGAAAGATTGATGGTCTTCGAGGCAATAATCGGCAGAGTCTGCGTATAAATCGGCAAAAGATCGAAGGACATTGCGTGATAATGGAACTCGACGCGACCGACCGGCGAATCCTGACGGTTCTGCAAAAGCAGGGCCGGATGACCAATGCAGAATTGTCCGAGCGGGTGAACCTGTCGCCGTCGGCGTGTCACCGACGGGTGCAGCGGCTGGAGACTGAGCGCTATATCGCGGATTACGTGGCGCTGTTGGATGCGCGCAAGCTGGGGCGCCCGACCACGGTCTTTGTCGAGATCACGCTGTCGGGTCAGGCCGATGAGGTGCTGGATGCGTTCGAGAGTGAGGTCAGGAAGGTACCCGATGTTCTGGAGTGTCACCTGATGGCGGGGACGGCGGATTTCCTGTTGAAGATCACCGCGCGGGATACCGAGGATTTCGCGCGCATTCACCGTCAGTATCTGGCGCGGTTGCCGGGTGTGGCGCAGATGCATTCTTCTTTCGCGCTCAGGACTGTTTGCAAGACGACGGCACTGCCGGTGTGAGAGGGACGCGCACGGAAGGTCATTCGCATTGTTCGGACCAAGGACGGCAGATGGCCGGGGCCGTTGCTGCGCCACCTGCGGTCGCAGCTTGATGGTTGAGCATCGTCCAACTTCAATCGTAGCCGACGTCACCCATTGCGGCTGACCATAGGGACGGTCAGCCGCAGCCCGGCGGGCTTGCCCTTTGTTCCGGGCTGGGTGTCAATGTCGTCATGGCTCGGGGCCTTCGCTGAGGAAGGTGAGGATCTGCGCGTTGGCATCGAACCCAAGTGCTGCGCGATGCGGCCCGGCGGCGAGGAGTGCCGCCAGCCCGGCACCGCCCGACGGCGTGGTGGCAAGGCCCGCGTTGGCCAGAACCGGCATCGCCGCTTCGGCCTCAGTCTCGGTGATCGTGGCGAAGTGGTCGGCATCGCGCGCCAACCCTTTCAGGGCGACCAGCGAGGGTTCCTTGCAGTCGAGCCGTCCCATGCATGACACCGGGCCGGGTGCAATGATGGCGCGCCCGGCGCGGATCGAGCCCTGCAGGGCAGGTGCGGCGTCGGGTTCCACCACGATGATCTGCACCGCATCGCCCCATTCGGCCCGCGCAAAGGCCGCAACCGCACCGGCCAGACCACCGACCCCGGCCTGCACGAAGATGTGGCTGGGCGGTTCCGGTAACTGCCGCGCGGCCTCGTCCATCAGCGCAAGGTAGCCCTCCATCAACCGGTGCGGCACTTGTACGTAGCCCTCCCAGGAACTGTCTGACAGAAGCTGCCAGCCTTCGGTCTTTGCCGCCACCTTCGCCGCCGCCATGCTGGCCTCGTAGGTGGCGCCCTCGCGCACCACAAGCGCGCCTTTGTCGCGAAGCCGCCGGGCGAAGCTTTCGGGCACCGTTTCGGCGATATAGATCACCGCCGCAGCACCAAAGATGCAGGCGCCTGCAGCCACCGACATCCCGTGATTTCCCGCGCTCGCGGTGACATAGGTGACCCCTGTCAGCGCGGTCGCCAGGTCGCCGCCTTTGGCCGCCGCCTCGGCGTCGCAGGCGATGACATAGGCGGCCCCCAGCGCCTTGAAACTGCCCAACCCCATCCGGGTGCGCTCGTCCTTGACCCAGACCGAGGCGACGCCAACCTGCCGGGCAAGGCCCTGGGCGGCCACCAGCGGTGTCTCGCAGGCGACAGGGCAGCGTGCCAGAAGGGCTGTCGGGCGCGCAGCATCGGTGGAAGGAAAGGGGATATCGTCGGCCAGCGGCACCGTGGACCTGCGTTTTTGCGTCAGAAGCTGCACCTGATCCTCCTTCCCGATTAGCTGCACGCCATGAGGATCGGACTTGGTCAGAGTGTCAACTTGGGGGCGCGAGGCTGAAGCGCATCAAACCGCCAGACTGTCGCATGGGGGTGAGACTCAAATCTGGTGCAACAAAGGGTAGCGGATGACCGCGAACTGCCGCAGCACCTGTTGAGGTCGCCGCTTTATCGCCGAGTTTTTCCGGACTTCAATCGTCGCGCCAACGTCACCCTAGCGGCTGACCGTCGTGCTGCAGGCACGCCTTCGGCGTGACGGGGCGGTCAGCGTCGCCTTTGGCGCTCGGACCAATGGCGCACCAAAGGCGACCCCGGCGGGCTTCGCCCTTTACTCCGGGCGGGGGGCGTCGTTCGGGCGGATATCTTGCGTGTGCCCTACCGCAGCCCGGTCTCTTCCAGCATCCCGCGCCGCTTGGCCTCATAATAATAGCCGCTCGCATACCAATGCACCGCGCGGTCGTAGCTGCCATCCGACAACAGCCAGGCGCCGCGCAGGTATTTGACCGCATAGCGCAGGTTGGTATCGGCGTTCAGCAGCGATTCGGGCGGGCCCCGGTGGCCCATCGTACGCGCGGTCTGCGGGTGGATCTGCATCAGCCCGTAATAGGGGCCATTGCGGGCGGCGGGATTGTAGCGGCTTTCGCGGATCACCACGCGGTGCACCAGCGCTTCGGGAACGTCGTAGAGGTCGGCGTAATTGGTGATCAGGCGGTTGATTTCAGCCGGGCCATCGTAGCTCTGACGTTCCGATTCGGGATCGCTTGCGGCGCAGGCGGCAAGTGCGAGGCTGAGGATCACGGCGAGAATGCGAGTGGGCTTGGGCATCCGAGGCTCCTTCGGTCGGGCGCTGGATAGCATCCGATACGGTCTGACGGAAAGCCGGTGCGCCACAGGGCTCGGCGGATAAAAGCCGGTTGCCACACGGCGTATCGTTTCGGTCGGCGGCAGTCGCTTTGCCGAAACGACAAACCCCCGGGCAATCGCCACGGGGGTTCACGTTTGGGTCAAGGCGCAAGGCCCCGCCCGGTTCGCATGATCGAAGGGGCCTAGAGGCCGCCTTCGCGCAACGCCTTTTTACGGGCCAGCTTGCGGGCGCGGCGAATGGCCTCGGCCTTCTCGCGGGCACGCTTCTCCGAGGGTTTCTCGAAATGCTGCTTTAGCTTCATTTCCCGAAACACCCCTTCGCGCTGAAGTTTCTTCTTCAGTGCCCGGAGCGCCTGATCGACGTTGTTGTCGCGTACGCTTACCTGCATGTGGTTGTCACCACCTTCCTAGGTTAGAGTTGCAGTATCTGCAGGAGGTGGCGCTATAGCAAAGGCCCGCTGGCTTGTCTACTGACCATGATGAAGGGAGACGGAAGATGCCCGAAGACCTGAAAGACAAGCTTCTGGATGCGGCCTTGCCGCATGTGCCGTTCGATGGCTGGAGCGAGGCTACATTCTGCGCCGCGGTGGCCGATATCGGCGCCAATCCGGCACTGGCGCGCGCTGCCTGTCCGCGCGGTGCGACGGACCTGGCGGTGGCGTTACATACGCGTGGCGATGCGGCGATGGTAGCGCGGCTTGAGGCCACAGACCTCGGCGGGCTCAAGTTCCGCGAGAAAATCGCGGCGGCGGTGCGGGTCCGGCTTGAGGTGGTGGGCGACCGCGAAGTGGTCCGGCGCGGCACCGCGTTTTTCGCGCTGCCCCAGCATGCGGCGGAAGGCGCGCGGCTGATCTGGGGCACGGCCGGTGCGATCTGGGAGGCGCTGGGCGACACGTCTGACGATATAAACTGGTACACCAAACGCGCGACGCTGTCGGCGGTCTATGGGTCAACGGTGCTTTACTGGCTGGGCGATGACAGCCCCGGCCACGCGGCAACCTGGGGTTTTCTTGATCGCCGGATCGAAGATGTGATGCGGATCGAAAAGCTGAAGGCGCAGGTGAAGGATACACCGATGCTGAAGACGCTTCTGGCTGGTCCGACCTGGCTGGCGGGCAAGGTGCGGGCGCCGTCGAAGTTCCGCGATATGCCGATGCCGGGCCGCTGGAGCGGGCGCCCTTAGGCCACAATCGCGGGAAAAGGGATACCAAGATGACACTGCCCAAGACCATGCGTGCTGTGGAAATCTCGCAGCCCGGCGGGCCGGAGGTGTTGAAGCTGGTGACAGCACCGGTACCTGCGCCTGGCCCGGGCCAGATTCTGATCCGCGTTGCTTATGCCGGGGTCAACCGGCCTGATGCGTTGCAGCGCGCGGGGGCCTATGCGCCACCGCCCGCCGCCTCGCCCCTGCCAGGACTGGAGGCGGCGGGCGAGGTGGCGGCCATCGGGCCGGGTGTTTCGCGCTGGAAGGTGGGCCACCAGGTCTGCGCGCTGCTGCCGGGCGGCGGCTATGCCGAATATGTCGTGACCGCCGCTGCGCACGCGCTGCCTGTTCCGGACGGCATGAGCCTGAAGGCAGCCGCCTGCCTGCCCGAGACGTTCTTTACCGTCTGGACCAATGTCTTCATACGCGGCGGCTTGCAGGGCGGCGAGCGGTTTTTGGTGCATGGCGGATCGTCGGGCATCGGCACCACGGCGATCCAGTTGGCCCACGCATTCGGCGCGCGGGTCTTCGCGACAGCAGGTTCGGCCGAGAAATGCGCGGCCTGCACGAAACTCGGCGCCGAACGCGCGATCAACTACCGCGACGAGGATTTCGTCGAGATACTGAAAGGTGAGGGCGGCGCCGATCTGATCCTCGACATGGTCGGCGGTTCGTATCTGCCGCGCAACGTGAACGCCCTGGCCGATGACGGGCGGCTGGTGCAGATTGCGTTTCTGACTGGCCCGAAGGTGGAGTTGAACTTTGCACAGGTGATGATCCGGCGCCTGACGATCACCGGATCGACGCTGCGCCCGCAATCAGATCTTGCCAAGGCACGGATCGCCGAGGCGCTGGAGGAAAGCGTCTGGCCGCTGCTGGCTGCGGGCCGCGTCGCGCCTGTGATGGACAGCGAATTTGCGCTGCAGGATGCCGCCGGCGCGCATGCGCGGTTGGAAACCTCGGACCACATCGGCAAGATCGCCCTCAAGGTTTCCTGACGGCTTCTTTCGGTCCTAAATATTCCCGCCGGAGGCACGCCGCGCCCCGGCGCGGCGCCGGGCCCAACCCGAGACGCCGATCTTTGATCGGCAACGAGGGGCGGGAGCGCACCGGTTATGAACACAGCCGCAATTTGGCAGGTGCGCCTCCGGCGGACATATTTTTGCCAAACTGAAATCAGGCTGTCTGCGCGGCATCCTCAGGCCCTGCCTTTTCGACCTTCAGCCAGACCCCACCCTCGGGGCGCAGCGTCAGGATCAGGACCGGCTTCGGCTCTTTCCCCGCCACCCGGGTGAAGCGGAACCGCGAGACCAATGTGGCGAGGATTATCACCGCCTCCTGTACCGCGAAGGATGCACCGATGCAGATGCGCGGGCCATCGCCGAAGGGCAGATAGGCGAACCGGTCGATCTTGTCACGGTCGGCGAAGCGGTCAGGGTTGAAGGCGTGCGGGTCGTCCCAGAGAAGGTGGTTACGGTGCAGCGCGTAGATCGGCAGCATCACGGTATCGCCGCGCCTGATCTCGCGGCCACAAAGCGTGTCAGCAGCCTGTGCGGTGCGCGACAGCATCGCAGCGGGCGGGTAGAGGCGCAAAGCCTCGTCGATCACCTGGCGAATGAAGGGGAGGCGGCCCACATCGTCAGCTGTAGCCGTGCGGCCCTGCAGCACCGATTGGGCCTCGGCCCGGGCGCGGGTCTGGACGGCAGGATCGAAGGCCAGCAGGTAAAGCGACCAGGCCAGCGTCAGCGCGGTCGTCTCGTGGCCCGCGACGATGAAGGTCAAGAGGTTGTCGCGCAATTCCTCAGTCGTCATCCGGCGCTCGGTCTTCGGGTCCTCGCCGTCCAGCAAGAGGTCCAGAAGGTCGGGCACCGGGCGCGGCCCGGCCTCGCGACGCCGCTCAATGGCCTGATCGGCGGTGCGCTTCATGTCGCGCATTGCATTGGTCGAGAACATCCGCGACGGGCGCGGTATCCAGCCTGGCGCGCCGAGGATGTCCAGCAGCGAGACCTTGGCGGTTTGCGAGATATAGGTGTCGATGGCGCGGTGCACGGCGGCGCGGTCGAACCCGTCGCCGCCCGACAGCGTCACATCCGAGATCACTTCGAAGGTCGCCGTCACCATCTCGTCGAAAAGGTTGGCGGCGCGCCCCGCCGCCGCATCCAGCCTGGCGCTGGCACGCTCGGCGGCCTCGGACATGAACGGCCCGAGGTTGCGGATGTTGCGGTGCGAGAAGACCGGTGCTGCGGTGCGCCGTTGCCAGTGCCAGTGCTGACCCTCGGCGATGAACAGGCTGTCGCCGATGGCCGGTTTCAGGATCAGTTTGGTGACATCGGATTTCGGATAGTTCTCGACCGCATCCTTCAGGATATGGCGGTTGGCCTCGGGGTCCATCACCATATGCCAGCGGACGGCCGTGCGCCCCGAGACGATGGGCTGGCGGGTGGCGATCTCGGGGATGATCTCCAAGAGGTTGCGGCGCGCCAGTTCCAGCGATTTCAGGATACCGAACGGCTGGGTCACCAGCGGCACCTGAACCGGCAGCTCTGTCAAAGGGGCGGCATCTTTGGCAATGGCGATCTCCATGACCTCGAATATAGTGTGTGCGACGCCACGGTAAACCGGGCGTTGCCGCGGCCAATTGCAGCGATGATTGCGCCATTGGGAAAGCTCGGCTATGGCTCGGGGGCTCATTATCGGAGGTTTCGATGTCATTAGCCCGAATTCTTGCAGCCACTGCGCTGATGTTTCTTGCCGCTTGCGGCAGCAAGGAGAACCTGGGCGTCAAGCCGCCGCCGATCGGCGATTTCCGGATGGGTCACAATGTGGTGGTTGGCGATACCGCCAAGCAGATCCCGCCGACCCGCGGCGCCACCGGCGCGGAATGGGAGGCAGCGTTCGAAAAAGAGATCGCCGCGCGCATGGGTCGCTACGACGGCGAGGGGCTTTATCATCTGGGCGTCAGCGTCGACGCCTATGCGCTGGCCATTCCGGGCATTCCGGTGGTGGTCAAGCCGAAGTCGATCCTGGTCTTCTCGGTCACCGTCTGGGACAACGAGACCCGCACCAAGCTGAACCCGGTGGCCAAGCAGATCACCGTTCTGGAAGGCGGCGGATTTTCCGAGGCCAGCATCATCGGTTCCGGCCTGATGCGCAACAAGAACGAGCAGATGCGGCTGTTGTCGGCCAGCGGCGCCCGCGCGATCCAGGGCTGGCTGCGCAATAACGAAGCCTGGTTCGATGGCGATCCGACGACGATGCCGCCGCCCGAGGAAGATCCGTTCGAGGAACGTGACGACTGACGCTTGATTTTTTCCGCGCCGCTGATTAGACGGCCCGCGATGCAGTCACGGGCCCTGACCGGCCCCCAATTCGCGAGGCGCCGAAAGACATGGCAAAGGCAAAATTCGAACGCAACAAACCGCATGTGAACGTTGGCACGATTGGCCATGTTGACCACGGCAAGACGACGCTGACGGCGGCGATCACGAAGTATTTCGGCGACTTCA
>JBBKVJ010000107.1:0-4108 GCA_037968375.1 Paracoccaceae bacterium
GCGGTCACGGTCACCCCGGCCGAGACCGGATGCACGCCGCGGATATAGTCGCCCATCATGCGTTGGACCGTTCCGCGGTGGCGGCAGAGGTGCCCGTATCCTGCGGGCACTGGCCACACAGGAAGATCATCATATTGCGCGCCGACCACCAGCTTCAGGGCTCAGGGCGGACATTCCTCAGGCCGGGATGCGGCTGGCGATCCAGCGGGCGAAATCGTAGTTCGGGCGTTCGAGGTGGCTGAGCGGGCCGGGTTCAGACATCCCTGCCAGAAGGCCTCGGTAGACGCGTTCGACGCAGCCCTTGTCTTCGACATTGACCGCATCGAGCAGCGATTTGAGGCGGGCGAAGTGGTCCTGCGACTTCGGGTCGGAGACGAATTCCGGCGCCAGGCCACCGCCGAAAAGCACGTTTACATGGCCGGGTCCGTCGGGGGTCAGCGACAGATACCAGAAGTAGCCCGGCGTCAGGGTGATCATCAGCGAGGGGTAGATCGAGATCAGCCAAGTCGTGCGCCGGTCCTCGCCGGTCAGCGTGGTGTTGGTCGGGTGTGCCAGCGTCAGGTCCAGCGCGTCGTTCTTGATGATCGAGTGATAGTTGAAGGCCGGCAGGCCTTCGGGGCAAGTCATCTGGTTCAGGTCGACAGTGTTGCCAATGGTGCCCGCGTGGCAGACCGGCAGGTGATAGCTTTCCATGAAGTTCTCGGCCAACACCTTCCAGTTCGTGGCCCAATGAAACTCTTCCCGGAAAGATTCGACATAGTCCTGCATGCCGTATTGGCCGACCAGGCGGTCAACATCGGAAAGCGCCTTTTCGGGCGACGGTGCGTCGGGATTGATCGAGACCATGATCCAGCCCTGCCAGTCCTCGCAGCGGATTTGCGGCAGGCGAATGTCGTCCTTGCAAAACGCCTCGTTTCTGGCCATCGCCGGGGCACCGCGCAGACGGCCATCAAGGTTGTAGGTCCAGGCGTGGTAAGGGCAGACGATGGAACGGGCTTTTCCGCGACCGGTCAGCAGCACCGACATCCGGTGGCGGCAGACGTTGGACATGGCGCGAAGCTGGCCGTCGCGGTCGCGCAGGACGATCACCGGCTCGCCCGCGATCTGCATCGTCAGATAGTCGCCCGGGTTGGGCAATGCCTCGGCGCGACCGGCGCAGAGCCATTCCCTGGCGAAGATATGCGCCTGTTCGAGGTCGGCGAAATCGGGCGAGGTGTAGACAGTTTTCGGCATCGCGCGGGCCTGCTCAAAGGGCAAGGCCGCATTGGCCCGCAGCTCGTCGAGGGGCGAGGGGGAGGTCTCGTCGCGGGCCATGATCTGCCTTCCCTTTTCGGGTGGTCGCGGATGTGCCGCCGTGTCGGCCACGGCGAGTCGGGGTATGGTTCTGACTGATGATGGGCCGATGGGAAACCGATGTCACGCGGGATGCTGGCGCAAAGCAGACGGTTTCCATAGATTTCCCGGCACAAGGGAGGGACCGCGATGTTGCAGATGATCTTGGGCGAGGTGCGGCGGATCGGCAATACGCTGACCTGGTCGATTGCGGGTTGGCGCGCGGCCTGGGCCAGCGAAAAGTCGGTGCGGCAGTGGACGGTGGTGAACGTCCTTTCCGCAGTGCTGGCCTTTTCGCTGGAGCTGACGCCGGGCGAGCGGGCTCTGATCCTGGCGCTGGGGCTGCTGGTTCTGATGGCCGAATTGTTCAACTCGGCGATCGAGGAGGCGGTGGATTACATCTCGACCAAGCGCGATCCGAGGGCCAAGAAGATCAAGGATTGCGGCAGTGCGGCGGTGGCTTTGGCGGCGCTGGCGGGTGGGGTGGCGTGGCTGGTGGTGCTGGTTGGGTGAGGGGGCACCGTCTGGTTCGGCATAGCCGAGCGGGCACGGCGACATCGCCCTGTTCCTGACAAGCTGCTTTTGGGGCCGACTGGAAGGTCGGCCCCCGATACCAGTCGGCAGGCTGATTGCCCACCGTCTAGCCTAACCTCGATGGGCCGGTTGCCTCAGTGGGCTAGTTGATCGTGGCGCTCGCGCGCATTCCGGCCTCGAGGTGACCTGGGATTTCGCAAGTAATCTCGACCGGGCCCTCGGTGGTCTGCACCGGCACGAGGAACCATTCGACGGTTTTCCCCGGACCGACCTCGACCTCGCGGATCGTGCCCTTGACCTCGGTGATCAGATTGCCGTCCGCGTCCGACGCTTCGATCTTGCGGGTGAAGATCGCCTCACCCATTTCGTTGAGCGCCAGTTCGTGCTTGATCTCGTCGACATTGATCAGGATCAGCTTGTAGGCTTGGCCCGTCACGAAGGTGTAATTGTCGGGCTTGAGATACATACCGTCATCGTTGCTGCCCATTTCGATGACAACGTCGATCACGTTTGCACGGCTCAGATCGCCCTCGGCAAATGCCGGATGGGCGGCGGTGAGCGCCATCAGCGAGACTGCGGTTAGGAAACGTCTCATGGTCGTACTCCTTGCTACATTCGGGCCGGAATTCGACCCAATTTTTGCACTATGCATTTTCGCCGACGCAGTTCGGCCGCGCCGTGACATGGATCAACCTAGAAACGTAATCTTTGGAGGGGGTCATTGGCCGGAATCTTCGCGGGCGCCACCTAACCCTGCTTGCCGAAGCATGCGCTCCGGCGGCAAGTCAGGGGCAAGCGGGCGTTGATTGATTGGTTGATCGAGGTCAAAGCCGAGGCTGGACTTCCTATGTTAAGAAAACTCGATTTTCGATCGATCAAGGGGCCTCGTGCCCGATCTGGTCGATGGTCGGAAAAAGGGATGACAATGACCTATTTTCACTCGGTACTCTCGCTTATGGCTTCGGTTTGGCTTTCTGCCGGAATGGCCGCTGCCGGGGGCACCCATGACGGCGGCCATACAGAAGACGATGCGCGACGCATGCTTGAGTCCATGGAGGAGATGCATTCCGATCACCTGCATGGCCATGACTTCGAAGTCATGAATGAGATTTCAAAAGAAGATATGCAGCGCACGATGAGCCTGTTGCTTGATATCGGGTTGGTGCTTCCTGATATGGACAGCGCACGGGGCGCGACCGCATTCATGGATAAGGGCTGCATTGTTTGCCATACTATCAACGGGATTGGAGGCGAGATAGGCCCGACGCTGGATGCAACTGCAATGCCGACGCCGATGAACGCCTTTGAATTCGCAGCCCGAATGTGGCGTGGCGCCCCGGCGATGGCGCAGATGCAGCAAGATGTGCTGGGCGAGATGATCTCGCTTTCCGGACAGGAACTGACCGACCTGATTGCCTTTGTCCATGACGAGGATGCGCAGGCCCGGGTTTCGCCGGGAGACATTCCGGCGAAATATCGCGACCTCGTCCCAGAGTGACAGACGGGATAATTCTGCTGGAGCGCAATCCGAAAATTGGGATCCGGTACTCGGATTCAAATCGCGCGTCATAACAGATGTTCAGAGTGTCGGATATGATGCAGCAATCAGGTCCGAAGCTCTAGGTAAAAACCTGTGCACGGCGTGGGCTCTCCACGGCGACTGGGGCGGCCTGTGGCCGGGCATCTGATCTGACCGCAGCGGGCGCATGTAACATTTCAGTTTAAGATTGAATCAGAAATGGCTGCCTCTCGTTCAGCAAGTTGCTGTTCTCGAACGCCGTTACTGATACCCGATGAGCCAACGAAAAGCCGAAACGCTTTAGGTCACCCGCCCCCACAGATCATACTCCCCGGCCTCGTCCACCGTGACCTGCAGCATGTCTCCGGGCTTCAGCCCTTCAAACCCTTCATCGATGAATAGGTTGCCGTCGATCTCAGGCGCGTCCGCTTTGGTGCGGCAAGTAGCGCCCTCGGCGTCCACGGTATCGACGATGACCTGCTGGACGGTCCCGACTTTGGCGGCGAGCTTCGCCTCGGAGATCGCCTGCGCCTTTTCCATGAAGTGGTTCCAGCGGTCTTGCTTGACCTCCTCGGCCACATGGTCCGGCAGGGCGTTCGACCGCGCACCGGCAACGTTCTCGTACTGGAAGCAGCCGACGCGATCCAGCTGCGCCTCGTCCATCCAGTCGAGCAGCGTCTGGAATTCGGCCTCGGTCTCGCCCGGATAGCCGACGATGAAGGT
>JBBKVJ010000108.1:0-6468 GCA_037968375.1 Paracoccaceae bacterium
GGTTTCAGCCCGGCGATCAGCGGGCGGGCGCGGGGGAACCGGCGGTTCTGGCCG
This sequence comes from Paracoccaceae bacterium, assembly GCA_037968375.1. Classification (GTDB taxonomy): domain Bacteria; phylum Pseudomonadota; class Alphaproteobacteria; order Rhodobacterales; family Rhodobacteraceae; genus CANNFR01. The sequence goes on from JBBKVJ010000108.1 coordinate 55, forward strand.
GATTGGCGCGCAAGATCGCGGCGGAATTCGGCGTGGCCGAGGGCCATGTTTTTGCCGCCGGATTGTCGGCGGGCGGGGCCATGGCCGCGATCCTGGGCAACGCGCATCCCGAGCTGTTCGGCGCGGTCGGCGTGCATTCCGGGCTGGCGGCGGGATCGGCGCAGGATGTGATGTCGGCGTTTGCGGCGATGCGCGGTGACGTGTTGCCAGGGGCCGAACCGCTGCGTCTGCCGGGCATCGTGTTTCACGGCCAGTCGGACGCCACCGTAGCCCCCGCCAATGCGAAGCGGGTTGCCGGCGCCTTGCGCGGGTCGAAAACCCGGGCAGGAACCGGCTCGGGCCGCAAGTTCAAGGTGACGACCGGGCAGACCGGCGACGGTCATCCGGTTGAGGTCTGGCGCATCGACGGCGCCGGGCATGCGTGGTCGGGCGGCGATGCCGGGGGCAGTTACACCGATCCTGCCGGTCCCGATGCCAGTGCCGAAATGATCCGCTTTTTCAACGCTCAGATGGACAGATGACGATGACACATTCCTTGACATTCGATGCCGCGGCCGAGGCCCAGGCAGGGCCAAAATGGCGCGCCCGGTGGAACCGAAGCTGGCCTGCCTATGAGGCCTGGTTCGTGGCGCGCGGCGGCGATGCCGGGCCGGATCGTGCCGCATGTCAGGCGGCATTGGCGGCACATATGCCCGAACTGGTCGGCACCCACGCCCGGCTGACAGCGCTTGCCGGTGGCGGCGACCGCGCGGCGCGGTTCCTGTCGGCCTGGTGTCCGCCGACCTATCTGGGCGGCTGTTCGCTGGCCGCGATGGCGTCGCATGACACGGTCCGGCTGGTGCGGAACTACGATCTGTCGCCCGATCTGAACGAGGGGCTGCTGTTGCGCACCGAATGGACCGGGCGGCCGGTGATGGGCATGGTCGAGTTCCTCTGGGGCCTGTCGGACGGGATCAATGCCGACGGGTTGTCGGTGGCTTTGGCCTTTGGCGGGCGGTCGGACGTTGGCCCGGGCTTCGGCATCTGCCTGATCCTGCGCTATGTGCTGGAGGTCTGCGCTGATGTGCCCGAGGCTTTGGCGGTGCTGGCGCGGGTGCCGTCGCACATGGCCTACAATCTGGTGCTGGCGGACCGGGCGGGGCGCACCGCGTCGGTCGAAATGCTGCCGGGTGGCGGCATGCGGCGGATGCCGCAAGCGATTGCGACCAACCATCAGCACGGGGTCGAGTTGGCCGAGCGGGCGGCGTTTACCAAGACCGAGGCGCGCTATGCGCATCTGGAAGCGATGACGGCGGACGCGATCGCCCCTGCCGATCTGGCGGGCGCGTTTCTGGCCGAGCCGTTGTTTCAGCGCGACTATGACCGGGGCTTTGGCACGCTGTTCACAGCGGATTACGATCCGGCTGTCGGCGGGCTGACGCTGTGCTGGCCCGGGGATCGCTGGGTGCAGCGGCTGGATGCGTTTGCCGAGGGTCAGAGCGTGGTGCGCTATGACGGCGCCGATACTGGGGTCGAGGCGGTGGCCGACTGGCGGGTGGGGCTGCGTCCGTGGCAGGGCGATGGCTTTGCGCCGGGTGTCGATGCGGCGGCATTCACTGCCGAGGATTGGGTGCAGTTCGGGCTGCGGTTCGCGGCATAAGGCGGTGCCTCAGGCGCCGCGCGGCAGTGGCAGGGCGGCCTTGTTGTAGGGCGCCCAGTCGGTGATCTCGGGGTAGTATTGTTTGCGCCAGGCCCGCACGCGGGGGTTCATCCGGTGCCGCCACAAGGGCGGGATCATCGCCATCACGGTCATCAGCGGATAGCCGTAGGGCAGGTTCGGGGCCTCGTCGGGGCCGTAGGTCTGCAGCAGCGGGAACCGGCGGTCGGGCTTGTAATGATGATCGGAATGGCGCTGCAGGTTGATCAAGAGCCAGTTCGAGGCGCGCTGCGATGCGTTCCAGGAATGGCGCGGCAGGACGTGTTCGTATTTGCCCTCGCCCAGATGTTTGCGGGTCAGGCCGTAGTGTTCGATGTAGTTGACCAGCTCGAGCTGCCAGATCGCGGTGCCGGCCTGCACCAGGAACAGCATCAGCCCGATCCAGCCGCCCAGAAGGACGGCCAGCGCCAGCATCGCCGCCTGCAGACCGGCGTAGCGCCAGAACGGATTGCTGCGGTGCGTGGCGGGCAGGTCTTTGCGCGCCAAGAGTGCCTTTTCGGCCTTCCAGGCGGAGGCCAGGCTTTGCCGCAGGACACGGGGGTAGAAGCGGTGGAAGCCCTCGTTGTAGCGCGCGGTGACGGGATCTCGCGCGGTGCCGACCCACAGGTGATGGACGCGCAGGTGTTCCGAGCGGAAATGACCGTAAAGGACCGAGGCCAAGAGGATGTCGGCCCACCAGCGTTCCAGCCGGTTTTTCTGGTGCATGAGTTCATGCGCGTAGTTGATGCCGACGGTGCCGGACAGGACCCCGACGCCGAAGAACAGCGCGAGCTTTTCGGCCAGCGACAGATGCCCCGACGCGGTGACATACCAGATAAGACCGAACTGTAGGGCCAATTGCACCGGCATCCAGATCAGCGTGATCAGGCGATACCAGAAGAGATCGGGCTCGGGCGTCAGCGGGTCGGCGTTTTCGGTGTTGAGACCGGTCAGCACGTCCAGCGCCATGAAGAGGCCCCATGAGGCGAGCGGGATCAGAGCGAGGGTGAGGCCGCCCTGATGTGCCGCCAGAAGGACCACGGGCACAAGGCCGAGCGACGCCCAGAACGGCAGCGCATTTTGCAGCTTGGCGACCTGGGTGGCGGGAATCATGTGGCGGCTCCGACAGTGTGCAACTGAACCATACGGTATGGTTTTGCGCGCCTCAATCGGCGAACGCCGGTTGGGCGACGGCATGGACCTTGCGCATCAGGGTGGGCAGGTCGTCGGGGCGGAAATCGGCGGCGGCGATAAACTGGCTATGCGCGGGGACGGCATCGGTGGTGATTCTGGCGGTGTGGATTGTCAGGCGCAGGTGGAAATGGGTGAAGCTGTGGCGCACTTCGGCGCCTGTGTCGCGCCAGTCGGCAGTAAACGGCGGGGCGGGGCCGGGGTCGGACGACCACTCCGACCCCGGCCACCCCAGCGTTCCGCCCAGAAGGCCGTTGTCCGGGCGGCGCTCCATAAGCCAGGCGCCATCGCTGCGACGCGCGACATAGGCGTGGCCGTGGCGCGTGGGTTTTTCCGGTTTCGGCAGTTTGCGCGGCAGGTCGGCGGCGATGCCCTGCGCGCGTGCCTGGCAGTGCGCGGACCACGGGCAAAGTCCGCAGGTGGGGTTGCGCGGTGTGCAGATCGTGGCGCCGAGGTCCATCACCGCTTGCGCATAGTCGCCGGGGCGGTCGGCGGGCGTCAGGCGGGCGGCGAGGGCGGTGAGTTCTGGTTTCGCCTTGGGCAGGGGCGTGTCGACCGCATGAAGCCGCGCCATCACCCGTTCGACATTGCCGTCAACGACGGTCTCGGCCCGGTCAAAGGCGATGGCAGCGATAGCGGCGGCGGTATAGGGGCCAATGCCGGGCAGGCTGCGCAGCGCCGCGGCGGTATCGGGGAAACTGCCCAGTGCCGCCACCTGCCGCGCACATTTCAACAGGTTCCGGGCGCGGGCGTAGTAGCCAAGCCCGGCCCATTCGGCCATCACATCGCCATCATCAGCAGCGGCCAGTGCCTGAACCGTCGGCCAGCGGGCGGTAAAGCGTAAAAAATAGGCGCGGACGGCGGCGACGGTGGTTTGTTGCAACATCACCTCGGACAGCCAAATAGCATAGGGATCGGGGCGGATACCGGCGGCGCGCTCAGCCGGGCCGACCCGCCACGGCATTGCGCGGGCATGGGCGTCATACCAGGCCAGAAGGTCCGCACTCAGATCGTCGCTGATCGCCTCGTCACGCAATCTTTATGGCTCCCGCACGGATAGGGCTTTCGCGCCCGCCTCTGTCGGCTAGAATAGGCCGCTATTCCGGGAAGGACAGCATGGCCGCCAAATCCGATCAGCGAAAGGACCGACGCTCGCGCGGGTTTCTCAGCGCGGCGGGGCTGTTGGCAAAGCCGATCCGCACGGCGGGCGAGGGGCGCGGCTTTGCAGTGGCGCGGCTGTTGACGCATTGGGCCGAGATCGTTGGCGCGGAAACCGCGCAGATCGCCCGGCCCGCCAAGATCTCGTACGGCAAGGGCGGCTTTGGTGCGACGCTGACCCTGCTGACCACCGGGGCGCAGGCGCCGGTGCTGCAGATGCGGCTGCCCGAGGTGAAGAACAAGGTCAACGCCTGCTACGGCTATGCTGCGATCTCGCATATCAAGATCACCCAGACCGCGCCCGAAGGCTTTGCCGAACCGGCGGTGGTGTTTGACCCTGCGCCCCGGGCGCCCAGTCCCGCGGTGAAGGCCAGGGCGCAGGAGGCAGCGGGCGATGTGAGCGATGAAGGCTTGCGCGCCGCATTGGAAAACCTGGGCCGAAACGTTATGTCGAAAACCTGAAAAACCAAGTGAGGCAGAAATGCAGAAGAAACTGACCCTTGCAGCCCTGGCGCTGGCGTTTGTCGCCGCCTTTGGCTGGTTCGCCACCCGCGCCCCCGAGGCGCCGCTGAGTTTCGCCGCCGAGGCGCAGGACGCCGAGGTCGACAAGTCGCTGGTCGTCGAGATGAGTCTCGGCAACCCTGACGCGGCAGTGACGCTGGTCGAATACGCCTCGTTCACCTGCCCGCATTGCCGGACATTCCACGAAGACAGCTTTGGCAAGCTGAAGGCGGATTACATCGACACCGGCAAGATCAACTTCATCTACCGCGAGGTTTATTTTGACCGTTTCGGCCTGTGGGCCGGGATGCTGGCGCGTTGTGGCGACGGGCAGCGCTATTTCGGGATTGCCGATCTGATCTATGAAAAGCAGTCCGAATGGGTCGGCGACGGCAGAAACCCCGGCGAGATCGCCGGCAACCTGCGCAAGATCGGCAAGACGGCGGGTCTGTCGGACGCGCAGATCGAAGCCTGCATGGGTGATGCCGCGATGGCGCAGTCACTGGTCGCGGTCTATCAGGAGAACGCTGAGCGCGACGACATCTCCGGCACGCCGTCGTTCCTGATCGACGGGCAGAAATACGCCAACATGTCCTATACCGAATTGTCGAAGCTTCTCGACGAGAAGCTCGGCGGCTGATGGTGGCGCCTCTCGCCGGTCTGAACGTTCTTGAACTGGCGCGTATTCTGGCTGGCCCCTGGGCCGGTCAGACGCTGGCCGATCTGGGCGCCGATGTCTTGAAGGTCGAAGCGCCCGAGGGCGACGATACCCGCCGCTGGGGGCCACCCTTCATCGAGCGCGAGGGCGACAGCTCGGCCGCCTATTTCCACGCCTGCAACCGGGGCAAGCGCTCGGTTGTGGCCGATTTCCGCACGCCGGAAGGGCAGGCAGAGGTGCGGCGGCTGGTGGCCGGGGCGGATGTGCTGATCGAGAATTTCAAGGTCGGCGGGCTGGCGAAGTACGGACTGGACTGGGACAGCCTGCGGCAGGTCAACCCGCGCCTGATCTACTGCTCGATCACCGGGTTCGGCCAGACCGGACCCTATGCGCATCGGGCGGGCTACGATTATATCGTGCAGGGCATGTCGGGGTTGATGTCGGTGACCGGCGCGCCGGGTGGCCAACCGCAGAAGGTCGGCATCGCGGTGACTGACCTCTTTACCGGCGTCTACGCGGCCACGGCGGTGCTGGCCGCCCTGCGCCAGCGCGATGTGACCGGCGCGGGCCAGCATATCGACATGGCGCTGATGGATGTGGCGGTGGCGGTGATGTCGAACCAGGCGATGAATTATCTGGTGACCGGAACGCCGCCTGAAAGCCTCGGCAATGCGCATCCGAACCTGACGCCCTATCAGGTCTTTGATTGCAAGGATGGCTGGATCATCATCGCCACCGGCAATGACGGGCAGTACCGGCGGCTTTGCCGTTTGCTGGGGCTGGCCGAGATGGCCGAGAACCCCGATTTCCTGACCAACGCGCTGCGGATCGGCCACCGGGCCGAAATGACCCGGCGTCTGACCGAGGCGACGGTGCGGTTCACCAAGGCCGGGCTGCTGGCCGCCTGCGAGGCCGAAGGCGTGCCCGCCGGGCCGATCAACGATCTGGGCGAGGTCTTTGCCGATCCGCAGGTCGTGCATCGCGGCATGCAGATCGATGCGGCCGGAGTTCCGTCGGTGCGCTCGCCGTTCACCTTTTCGGGGGCCGAGATGCGTCTGGATCGGCCCTCGCCGAAGTTGGGCGAGGATGACGGCGCGGGGTGGGGCTGATTGCAAGGGTGCCTGTCGGTCGGCCTGTCGCCTTGGCGGGCACCTGCCCGCTGTCGCCCCGGACTTGATTCGGGGTCTCGTGACCAATGCGCGGCGCCTGTGGCGGGCGATCCCGGATCAGG
>JBBKVJ010000109.1:0-4033 GCA_037968375.1 Paracoccaceae bacterium
CGCCGACAGCGCCCGCCGGGCCGCCCGGACCTGTTTGCCGATATCCTGCTGTATCGCCAGAAGCGACGGCACCACCAGAAGCACCAGCACCATGCCGAAACCCAGACCATAGACCAGAGTGATAACTGTGGGCCTGAGGAACTGCGCGTCCTGCGACGATTCGAACAACAGGGGCGCCAGCCCCAGAACCGTCGTCAGCGTGGTCAGCAGCACCGGTCGCAGCCGGTCGGCGGCACCGTCGATGATCGCCGGGATCAGGCCGCGGTCCTCGGCATAATCGTCGACTGTCGTCACCAGCACGATTGAGTCGTTGATGATGATCCCGGCCATCCCGATCAGACCGACGATCGAGAACATCGACAGCGGCACCTCCCACAGCGCATGGCCCCAGATCGCACCGACAAGCCCGAAGGGGATCACCGCCATCACCACCAAGGGCCGGGTCCAGGACGAGAATATCCAGGCCAGCACCAGGTAGATGCCCAGAAGGCAAAGCATGAAGCCCAGAAGCGCATCCGACAGGAACTCTTGCTCTTGCTCGGCCAGGCCCGATTGCCGCCAGGCCACACCGTGATCGCTTTCGATGCCGGGCAGGATCGTCGCCTGCAGCGCTGCCGTGATCTCGGCAGCGCGGGCGGGATCATCCTCGGAAATATCGCCGGTGACCGAGATCAGGCGCAGCCCGTTCTCGCGCCGGACGGTCGCAAACCCTGCCTGCCGCGTGACCGAGACGATATCGGCCAGCGGCACGTAGCCGCCTGCGGGGGTGCGCATCTGGGTGCGGTCGAGGAAATCGGCGGTCAGTTCGCGCGGCGGCAGTTCCACCCGGATCGTGGCGGAACGTGGCCCGTCGGGATAGGTCGCGGCCTCGACCCCGTTCAGGCGCTGGCGCAACACCCGCCCGATGCCGTCGATGGTAAAGCCCAGCGCCTGCCCCCGCGCGGTCAGGTCCAGCACCAGTTCTTCCTTGTCATAGGCCAGGCTATCCTCAAGGGCCGATACTTCGGGGAACGCCGAAAGTGCGGTTTTCAACGCCTCGGCGGCCTCTTTCAGCTCTTCCGACGTGGCGCCGAAGAACTGCACCGCCAACGCATCGCCACCGGGCCCGGAGCGCCAGCCGCGAAAGCTCAGCTCTTCCAGCATGGGGTGGCTGCGCACCGCCTCTTGCAGGTCGGCGAGGAAGGTGAACGAGGAATAGGGGCGCAGGTCGGCCTCGATCAGTTCGATGGCAATCGAGCCCAGCTGGCTTTCATCCTTGGTGTCGGACCCCGACAGGGCGCGGCCGGTGTTGCCGCCGATCTCGGCGATCACATAGGTCAGCGGATTGACGCCGTATTCGGCCTCGTAGGCGGTGGCAACCTCATCGGTGGCGCGCTGCAATTCGCGCATCATCTCAATCGTATCGTCCCGCGCCGCCCCCGGCAGCATCGCGAAATTGCCCGAGATCGAGCCTTGTTCCGGCGAGTTGAAGAACCGCCATTGCACATCGCCCCGGACGACCACGGCAACCTGACTGGCCAGCAGCAGGATCACCCCCGCCAGCACCGGATAGCGGGCCCAGACGACACCTGCGATGAACGGACGGAACAGGTGCTGGCGGACCCAGGAAAAGCCGCGATTGACCTGAAACGAGGGCCAATCATACCAGTGCCGTTTCGCCGAATGCGCTAGAGCGTGCACCATGTGGCGGGGCAGGATCAAAAAGCATTCGACCAGCGAGGCGACCAAGACCAGGCTGACGGTGATCGGGATATCGGCGATCAGGCTGCCGAAGCGGCCGCCGATGGCGACAAGGCCAAGGAACGCTATGACGGTGGTGATCGTCGAGGCAAAGACCGGCGCCGCCATCCGCCGGGCGGCGTTCACCGCAGCGTTGACCGGGGATTCGCCCAGATCGCGGGCGCGGTAATCGGCGTGTTCGCCGACGACGATGGCGTCATCCACGACGATGCCCAGCGTGATCAAGAGCGCGAAAAGCGAGATCATGTTCAGCGTGATGCCAAAGGCGAACATCAGGGCGATGGCCGCCGACATCGCCACCGGAATGCCCGCCGCGACCCAAAACGCGGTGCGCGCGTTCAGGAACAGGAACAAGAGGCCAACCACCAGCGCCAGTCCCATCGCGCCATTGGTCATCAGAATATCCAGCCGCCCGGTGATCGCCTCGGCCCGTGTGCGTACCAGATCGACACGCACACCGCCGGGCAATCCGCGCTCCATCTCGTCGGCGACAGCTTGCACCTGGGCCTGCATTTCGATGGCGTCGCCCTGATCCGAGCGATCCACCCGCACCGTGATCGCCGGGTTGTCGCCGACGAAATAGGCGCGCTCGCGGTCCACACCCTCGACCGACACAAGCGCCACATCGCCAACCGTCAGCGTCGATCCGTCGGGGTTCGAGCGGATCACGATGGCGGCGATTTCCTCGGCCGTCCGCTTGGCCACACCAGTCCGCACGCGCGCATTGGCGCCGCTCACATCGCCCGCCGGGCTGACCTCGGCCTCGCCGGCCACGGCGGTGGCGATCTCGGCCATCTCGACACCGTATTTGATCAGGTTGACCGAGGGCACTTCGACGATGGTCGAAGGTGCTGCCAGCCCCTGGATCGTGGTCCGCGTGACGCCCGCCCGAAACAGCCGCGCCACGAATTCATCGGCAAAGCGCGCCAGCTGATCGACGCCGACCGGCCCGGTGATCACCACATCCGTCACCCGGTCGCGCCAGATGCCGCGCCGAACAACCGGATCGTCGGCCTCATCGGGCAGGTTCGCCACCGCATCCACCGCCGTCTGCACGTCAGCGGCGGCGCGCGCCATGTCCCAGCCCGGCTCGAACTCAAGATCGATCCGCGCCTGGCCTTCGCGCGAGGTCGAGGACGAGCTGTCCACCCCTTCAACCGACAGCAGTGCCGGTTCCAGAAGCTGCACGATGGCGCGGTCCACATCCTCGGGGCCGGCCCCTTCCCAACTGACCGAAACGGTGATTTCCTCGATGATCGTATCGGGAAAGAACTGCGCCCGCATCTGCGGCGCCGACCAGGCCCCGAAGGCGATCATCAGGACCAGCAGCAGGTTCGCGACGGTCCGGTGCCGGGCGAAATAGGACAACACGCCCCCGGCCCCGGCCATCATGCGCGCCATGCCGCTAGCCCCCCATCCGGGATTCAAGCCGTGCGACAACCTGCGCCGGGACCTGATCTTCGGCCAGTTGCGACAGCATCCGCGCCTTGACCTCGGCCGGCATCCGCGCGTTGCCCTCGACAAAGGCGATCAGCGCGGCGCGGCGTTCGGGGGTCAGATCGACCATCTCGGGCTCTTCGGGTGCTGCCGCCTCGGCCCCGGGCCGGATCGGGCGCACCTTGATGCCTGAGCCCAACAGCGGCGAGCGTTCGGCCACCACCTCGCGGCCCTCCAGCGCCTCCACCCGGACGATCACATCGTCGCCCTGCCGCCGCAGCACGGTGACGGCCAATTCCTCCAGCCGGTCCTCGGGCCCCAGAACCAGCACCCGGCCAGCCCCGTCAACCGCCGACGACGGCAGCAAGGCGACGCCGGTAATCAGCGGCTCGATGATCCGCACGGTCACGAAATCGCCGGGCCGGAACCCCGGCGCATCGTCAAGCGCTGCGAACAGCAGACGCCCGGTCTGCCCCGCGGCCACCGCGCCGCTTTCGCGGGTGATGGTGCCGGTGGCAGTCAGATCGGCGCCAAAGACATCCAGAACCGCCTCGACCGTCGCCAGCACCAGATCGCCCTCGGCCCCCAGCAGCCGCGCGTATTGCGAGGTCGACAATCGGAACGACACCTCCAGCGCGCTGGCGTCGATCAACAGCGCCAGCCTTTCGTTGGCCGACACAAGACCGCCCTCGACAGCCGCCACTTCCGACAGAGTGCCCGCGAATTCCGCCGTGATCCGGGTTTCCGCCAACGCGCGTTCCGCCTCGGCCAGCCCGATCCGGCGCCGGTCCAGCATCGTGCGCGCCTGATCCAGCTTCGCCTCGGCCTGCGCCACCGCCTGCCGCCGCACCAGCAC
>JBBKVJ010000110.1:0-4520 GCA_037968375.1 Paracoccaceae bacterium
GAAGGCGCCGCCGGAATCGGCGCCGTCACCGCCGCCGGGCAAGGCCCGGTCGAGCGAGCCGCCGGGCCCGCGTGGACCAGCCAGTTCGGGCAGGCGCGCACTTTGCGGCGCCGCAAGCAACTTTGGCGCAAGAATCGGGCGGACAACGAACAGCCCGAGGATCAGCGCGACCACGGCCAGAACCGCCAGTTGCGCCATACCGGCCAGGTTGATGCCGTCCATGATCGACCCGCCGGTGGCTTCGCTACCCACCAGCGCCAAAGCCTCAAACGGCATCGATTTCAACGTGATCACATCGCCGCGCGCCGCGTCGAATCCGACCGCAGACGATACCAGTTCGCGCAGCGCTGCCATCTCTTCCTCGGCGCGCGGCTCCCAGACTTCGGCGCCCGCCGCGTCGATACTGCGCACGCCGTCGACCAGCACCGCGACGCTCAGTCGCTTGATCCCGCCAGGTCCGCGCAGAATCTCGCGCTGGGTTTCGGAGACCTCGTAATTGATCCGCTCGCGCGTTTCGGAATTCTGGCTTGAGGATTTGCCATCGCCGCCCGCCGCATCGCCCGCAGGCAGGTTGCTGGCCACGGTGACCGAGCCCGGTCGGCTGTCGTTCGACTGGCCTGTCCGTTCTTCGGTTTCGGAACTGATCGCGACCCGCGTATCGGGGTCGAAGGTTCGTTCGGTGATCTGTTCGCGGTCGGTCATCGTGTCGATCGTCAACTCGACGATGGCCCGTCCGGCACCGACCCGCGCCTCAAGAAGCCGTTCGACATTGCGTTTGAGTTGCGCGGTGCGGTCCGGATCACCGGCCATACTGACATCGTCGCTGCCCAGAACCAGACCGCTTTCGCTGTCGATGACCGACACATCGTCAGCACTTAGCCCGGCCACGGCAGAGGCGACCAGAAACCGGATCGCACGCGCTTGCGGTGCCGAAACACCCTGGCCTGAAGGCGTTAGCGATACCGATGCCGACGGCCGCTGATCGCGGCGAAAGCCCTGGCCTGCAGGTGTGGCAATATGCACCCGGGCGCTGCGAATCGCGTGGTTCGAGGCGATGGTGCGGGCAAGCTCGCCCTCTTTCGCGCGCCAGTATGCGGCGTCGAACATCTGCGAGGTGGTGCCAAAACCGGTCAATCCGTCCAGCAGTTCGTATCCCGCCCCTGCGTTCGCGGGCAGGCCTTCGGCGGCAAGCGTCATCCTGAGTTCATCGCGCATCGCGCCGTCGACATAAATCGCGCCGCCACGCACGTCATAGGCGACGCCGCGTTGTTCCAGCGCCGCGACGACATCGCCTGCGGCCCCCGATTCAAGCCCGGAGTACAACAGCGATAGCGACGGCGAGGTCGCAGCGCGCGACAGCATCAGCACGGCTGTGAACATCGCGACCGTGGCCAGAACAACCACGACCCTGCGCTGTGCCGTCAGCGAAGACCAAACCGATGCAAACTGCTGCAAGCGACATTCCTTTCACGCGACTTCTGTCGGCGTTTCGTCCCCGATCAATCTGCGATCTGGCTTAACAATCGGTTAGTGACCACCGGCGTATGTAGGGGTCATCACGCCCGCCGGAGGCAAAGATGGCCGCTGAAGACACCAACCCCGAGGACGCGCCGAGAAAGCGTTCGAAAAAGCCTTTGCTGATTGGGCTCGTTCTGGCGTTGCTGCTGGGTGGCGGGGGATTCTACGCCGCCTATTCCGGTCTTCTGCCAATCGGCGGCGGGGCTGACGCGCATGCGGACATGGTCGCGCCACTGCCCGCCGTGTCCTTTGTTCCGATCTCGCCGCTGGTCATCTCGCTCAGTCCCGGCGGCGCCAACCGGCATCTGCGTTTTACCGGCGAGCTGGAAGTGCCCGAAAACTTTGCCGCCGACGTGAAAAAGCTGATGCCGCGCGTTCTGGATGTGCTGAACAGCTATTTGCGCGCCGTCGATGCCCGACAGTTCGAAGACCCCAGCGCGCTGATCCGGTTGCGCGCGCAGATGCTGCGGCGGGTGCAGCTTGTCGTCGGTGAGGGTCGGGTGCGCGACCTTCTCGTGACCGAATTTGTGCTGAACTAGGAGGCCGGAATGGCTTTGATCGCCGACATCCTTCTGATCGCCGGAACCCTGGCAGCCGGGCTTTACTGCCTGGTGCTGTCACGGCGGCTGAAGCAGTTCACCGATCTTGAGCGCGGCATGGGTGGCGCGGTCGCGGTTCTGTCGGTGCAGGTCGATGACATGACCCGGGCGCTGGAGCGGGCGCAGGCGTCGGCGGGTACCTCGGCCTCGACGCTGGAGGGCACGACGGGCCGCGCCGAGGCGGTGACCCAGCGGCTGGAGATTCTGCTGGCAGCGATGCACGATCTGCCCGATGAGGCTGCGATGGCCGCCGAGGCAGGCAAGCGTGTCGTCTGGCGGCGCCCGCGCCCCTCCGCGCTCGAAGATACAGGCGAACCCGCAGCGCCGACGTTCCGGCGCGCAGAACGTGTCGAGGCGGCTGAATGATGGCCGAGCCCGGAAAACTCGCGGCGCCGGTGCGCCCGGAGGCTCTGCGCAAACGCGGGCGTAGAACCGGGCGCGGCGTCCTGATCGTCGTTGCGGGGTTCCTGATTCTCTCGGGACTGTTGCGTCTGGGCGACGGCACCGGCCTTGCCATCGCGCGCGAACTTGGCGCGCTTGCCACCTCGGCAACCGCCGGGTCGCATTCCGCCAGCAAGGAAACACCGGGGCTGGAAGAATTGCTGGCCGCGATCCGTGCCCGCGAGATCCGTCTGGCCGAGGCCGAGGCCCGGCTCGAAGACCGTGCCAAGGCGCTGGCCGTCGCGGAAGAGGCGATCACCCGCAATCTTGAAGCGCTGAGCGCGGCCGAGAAGAACCTGCAGGACCTGGTGACCGTCGCCGACAGCGCTGCCGAGCAGGACATCGCCCGGCTGACCGCAATGTATGAGGCGATGAAACCCGCCGAGGCGTCGGCGCTGTTCGATCAGATGGACCCGACTTTCGCGGCCGGGTTCCTGGGCCGTATGCGCGCTGATGCGGCGGCGCCGATTCTGGCCGGTCTGACACCTGAAAAGGCGTATGCGCTCAGCATCGTCCTGGCCAGCCGCAACGCCACTGTGAAGACGGAATAAGCAGCAACTGACGGAATCTTTACGCCCCGGCGCCAAGATGCGCCGGTGGCATGGCCGGAGGATTAGGCAAGTGTTCGGAGTGATCGGAATCGTGATGATCATCGTCCTGGTCTTCGGCGGCTATCTGGCCGCCGGTGGCAAGATGGGCATCATCCTGCAATCATTGCCGTTCGAGATGACGATGATCGGCGGCGCTGCCGTGGGCGCCTTTTTGATCGCAAACGACAGCTCGACCATCAAGCTTGTCGTCAAGGACATGAAACTGGTCTTCAAGGGCGCGAAGTGGAAACACCACGATTACCGCGATCTTCTGTGCCTGCTGTTCGAGTTGCTGCGTCTTGCCCGCACCAACCCGCTGGGCCTCGAAGAACAGATCGAGGCGCCCGCTACCTCGATCGTCTTCGGCCGCTATCCCAGAATTCAGGCCGACATCGAGTCGGTGAACCTGATCTGCGACACGCTGCGCGCGGCTGCGATGAATTATGACGATCCGCATCAGGTGGAAGAGGTGTTGGAAAAGCGGATGGAGGCGAATTACCACCATGCGCTGCATTCCAGCCACGCCATGCAGGGTATGGCCGACGGCCTGCCGGCGCTGGGCATCGTTGCCGCCGTTCTGGGCGTGATCAAGACCATGGCCTCGATCGACCAACCACCCGAGATTCTGGGCGGGATGATCGGTGGCGCACTGGTGGGTACCTTCCTGGGGGTGTTCCTGGCCTACGGTTTTGTCGGCCCCTTCGCCTCCAAGATGAAAGCGATGACCGACGAAGACCGGCATTTCTACCAGCTGATTCGCGAGGTTCTGATTGCGAACCTCTATACCCATGCACCGAACATCTGCATCGAGGTGGGGCGCCAGAACACGCCGGGCCACAGCCGCCCCAGCTTCGGCGAGCTTGAAGAGGCGCTGAAGGAACTCAAGCAGGACGCGGCATGAGCGTGACCGGGCGAATCGTCATCCCCAGCTTTGCGATCTTCGGGTCGGCTATCGCCCTTATCCTCGCCTCACTCGGCGTCGCCGAGGCCGAAACCGCCCGCGTGCGCTCGGGCGAACATCCCGGGTTCACCCGTCTGGTGATCGAACTGGCCACGCCTGCGGACTGGCGTCTGGGTCGGGTCGACGGCGGCTATGAGCTCGACTTCGGGCGCGACGGCGTGATCCTCGACACCTCCGAGGTCTACCGCCTGATCGACCGCAACCGCGTCGCCAGCCTGTCCCAGGATTCCGCCACCGGGCGCGCCACAATCGCGCTCGGCTGCACCGATTGCCACGCCACCGCGGTCACGTTTCGCGGCAGCTGGATCATCGTGGATGTCACCACCGGAGCGGCACCGCCCGGATCGCGCTTCGAAGCGGTGCTGGCCGACACCACAGCGACCAGCCCGTTGACATCCGGCGCCGCAACAC
>JBBKVJ010000111.1:0-3439 GCA_037968375.1 Paracoccaceae bacterium
GATTGGGGGCTGTCTGCCCCCCGGCCTGCGGCCTTACCCCCGAGGATATTTCCGGTTCAAAGATGTCAGGGACAGGTTAGGGCTGCTATTAGGGACGCAGGGCCTTTGAAAGGGCCAAGGGCACGCGATTTCAGGGTACCGTCCGTCAGCGTGGTGGCCATGATCTTGGTCCAGTTTCCGTTGGCGGTAATGATCTCGGGGCTTGCACCGCATGTGCGGATGCCGCCAGAGATTGTCGTCTCGCCGATGCGGTGATTGGTCAGATCAGGGGCCTCGGCAATCAAGGTCAGCGCACGATCCTGATATCGCCAACTGCGCAGGATTTTCGCCAGATGCGGGCGGTCGATATAGGCCAGTTCCATGTGGCCGTCGCCGTCCATATCTGCGGCACCCAGGGGGGCCAGCCAGCGAAAGGAACGGCCGATAAATGGCGTGGCCGTGATCAGCCCGGTCTCGTCATAGATGGCAAGGCGGGCGCCAAGGGACAGGTCGGTCTCGATCACCACGACTTCGGGAATGCTGTCATCATCAAGATCGACCAGACGCGGGGCCACGTCTTCGAACACGCGGGTGTCTGGCAGACGGATCACGATGCTGGCGGTTTGGCGGGTCGCACAGTCAAGGCATTTATCGACCGTTAGCCTTAGCGCGCCCCACTCGGCGCCGTCGCCAAGGACGTTGTGACCATAGCGCGAGACCGGTTCGGCGTATTCGGCGGCGATGATGATATCCGGGGGGGTCGCTGTGGCGGGTGCTGCGATCAAGACAAGCGCCAGACACACCATCAACGCGCGCAACGTTTGCCGCGCGCGGCGAGACGTCTCGTTCAACGCACGCAACAGAAGACGCCGCGCCTTGTTGAACATTATATTTGCTTTTCTGGCATCTGAACAATCAGCCCGTCCAGCGCATCGGTTACTTTTAGCTGGCAGGTCAGGCGCGAGCGTGCCGGGTCGGGTTCGTAGGCGAAGTCAAGCATGTCCTCCTCCATCGCCTCTTTGCCGGGCAGTTTCTCGACCCAGCCAGCATCAACGTAGACATGGCAGGTGGAACAGGCGCAGGCGCCGCCGCAGTCGGCTTCAATGCCGGGAATATTGTTGTCGCGCGCGCCTTCCATCACCGTCAGGCCATTGGACACATCGACCACGTGTTCGGTGCCGTTATGCTCGATATAGGTGATCTTGGCCATGTTCCGGGATCCTTGCGCGTTCCAACTTGCTTTGATTGCGAGATATGCCAGTAGGCCCGGTTTTTCCAGTGCCTTTCTGTCGCGCGGGGCGGGCTTGCGTTGCGTGGAAAATGTTCTATCTTTGTTCTTATGTCCGCAACCCCTGCCCCTGTTGCCACCTGGCCGCGTCCGCCCGCCTGCCTGCCCCATGACATGCTGCATTTGCCGCCGCAGAATGCGCGGGTCGCGGTGGCTGGGCTGGTTTTAGTGCGCCAGCGTCCCGGCACCGCCAAGGGCGTGATCTTTATCACGCTTGAGGATGAGACCGGCGTGTCCAACATCATCGTCTGGCGCAAGCTGTATGAACGGTATCGGCGCGCCGTCATTGGCGGGCGTCTGCTGCGCGTCACTGGCCGCATCCAGCGCGAGGGTGGCGTCACCCATATCATCGCCGAGGTGATCGAAGATCTGTCGGCGATGCTGGATACTCTGTTGCAGGTTGACGGCACTATCGGCACCAACCCGCCGTAGGGCTATCGTCGGCACACGCAACCGGGTAAAGTCTTGCCAAGACGTCCAAAGAGACGCCGAGACGAGGCCCCTAGCACGATGAATTCACCGCTTAGTCTGGCTTTGTGCGCCGCCCTGCTTGTCGCAGGCTGCGGACGCGTGGCTGTGCCCGATGTCGCGCAACTGATGGAGCCAGAGCCGGTGCGCACCCATGGCACTCCGCCCCCCGGCATGGACCCCAGCGCCTGTTTCGGCCAGGACAATACCCCCGCCGAGATTGAGACCGTGACCGAGCAGATCATGCTGCAACCGGCCTCGGTGTCCACCGACGGCAAGGTGCATTACCCTGCCGTTTACAAAACCGAAGTCCATCAGGCGATTGTCAAGGAGCGGCGCGAATTGTGGTTCGAGACACCCTGTTCGGGCGCGTTGACGCCGGAATTCGTGGCGTCACTGCAGCGCGCGCTGAAGGTGCGCAGCAAATATCACGGCCCGGTCAACGGCGAAATGACCCGCCGCACGCGCGCGGCGATCCGTGCATTCCAGAAGCCGCAGGGGTTGGACAGCGCGATCCTGTCAAAGGCGGCGGCGCGTCAGTTAGGGCTTGTGGCTTTTGGCGAGGTGCCCGACCGCCTGAACGGCACCGCAGTCCAGTAACTCGCGTTTCAGGCTGATCCTGAAACCCCGGTCAATAAGGCCTCATCCAGGTTATCGCCATGCAGGATCGACACATCGCCGGTCGTCTCTAACACTGCGGCGCGCACTTTCGACAAGTCCAGTACGTTGGCCTCGCGCAGTTTGGCAATCAGATCGTCGCGCGTCACGCGGGTGCGCACCAGTGCGGGTTCGATGATCTCGCCGTTGTGCATCAACAGCACTGGCGTGTTCTGGATCAGTGTCTCGAACCCGTCTGATCGACGGCGGGCGTAGGCCAATAGGAACTGGGCTGCGAAAATGCCCAAGAT
Source organism: Paracoccaceae bacterium (assembly GCA_037968375.1). GTDB lineage: Bacteria > Pseudomonadota > Alphaproteobacteria > Rhodobacterales > Rhodobacteraceae > CANNFR01. Next base: position 2,644 of record JBBKVJ010000111.1, read on the forward strand.
GGCTGTATTGGATTGCAGAAAACCGGTCCAACTTGTTGCCTGCGCCGCCCCCGCCAACAACGAGCCGGTGGCGACCGTGGCGACGAAATCGAAATTGGTCATTTTTGAGAAGGATCTCAATCCGTTCATTCGGACCAGTAAGATCACCCAAAGCAGCGACAGTGTGACTAGAATTACGCCACGCAGGGCATGGTCGGGCAGTGTTTGTTCAAGGATCATCGGGCAGCTCCGGTGGGTGGTTGATCGGTTTCCATTGACCTAATCCGATCCCCGCGCTGACCACAAAAAAGGCGCCCGAAGGCGCCTTTTTCTTCGATTTAGTTTAGGATCAGCCCAGGGTCAGTGCCACAAAGCGCGGCTCGCCTTGACGGCGCACCAGAAGCAGCAGCGACTTGCGGCCAGCATCTTTGGCGGCTTCGATCCGGTCTTCCAGATCGCTGACCGACTGCACCTTTTGCTGACCGGCCTCGGTGATCACGTCACCGGCGCGCAAGCCTTTCTCGAAGGCCTCGGCGGCTTCGTCAACATCACGCACGACCAGGCCTTCGGCGCTTTCGGTCAGCCCCAGTTGCTCGCGCAACTCGGCACTCATCGGGGCAAGGGTCAGGCCCAACACGTCCTTCTCGACAGGCTCATTTGCTGGGGCGGACACCGGCACGGCGGCTTCGGCCTCTTCGCGGCGGCCAAGTGTGACCATCAGCGTCTGGGTTTTGCCTTCGCGGAAGACGACCACACGCACGGCCTTGCCGACGGCGGTGTTGCCCACGGTGCGAACCAGTTCACGGGTGTCTGCCAC
>JBBKVJ010000112.1:0-7079 GCA_037968375.1 Paracoccaceae bacterium
CGACCGCCTTGCCGGCGATCCGCTCGGCATCCTCGACCGCGACCGGGCCTGCAGCGAGGGCCGGCACCTCGGCCGGTTTGATGGCCCCGGCCGTGACGATCCGCGCGCCTGTCAGCCCGGCCCAGACATGGACGAGGTGGGTCTTGCCCGCACCCGCGGGCCCGGTCAGCACCAGCTTGCCCTGCGGCCAGTCCTGCCAGGCTTCGATCTGCGCCACGGCCACCGCATTGGCGGTCGAGACGAAGAACGCATCGCGGCCCCGCGCCTCGCGCCGGGGCAGGGGGAAGGCAAGCTGCTCGGGCGTCATGGCGAGGGATCCGGGCCTTCGTCGCCGGTATAAAGGTGACTTTCCTGATAGCGGCGGACCGCGAAGCGGGCGACGACGCCAAGCGCTGCGGCCACCGGCACCGCGACGAGCAGGCCAACGAAGCCAAAGAGCGCACCAAATGCGGACAGCGAGAAGATCAGCCAGACCGGGTGCAGTCCGACCGAACTGCCGACCAGTTTCGGGGTCAGGTAGTTACCCTCGACGACCTGACCGAAGACGAAGATCCCCGCGACGATGGCGATCATGTGCCATTCGCCCCAGAACTGGAACAGCGCCAGGCCGATGGCGAGCACGCCGCCGACGATGGCGCCGACATAGGGGATGAAGACCAGAAGCCCGGCAAGGGCGCCGATCACCAAACCGAACTGCAACCCGGTCAGCATCAGTGCTATGGCGTAAAAGCTGCCCTGGATCAGACAGACGGTGCCCTGACCGCGGATGAACGAGGCCAGCGTCCGGTCGATCTCGCTGGCGAGTTGGCGGATTTGCAGGGCGTGGTCGCGTGGCAGAAGGGCATCGATCCGGGCGATCATGTTGTCCCAGTCGAGCAGAAGATAGACTGCGACAACCGGCACGATGACCATCAAGAGCACGATGTTCAGCAGCGAGAACGCGGTAGACAGGATGGTATTGACCAGCTCTCCGCCCCTCTCGCGGATCGTCTCGCCGACGGACATGAGCGACTGGCGCAGGGTGGAATCCTCGTCCATCAGCGAAGGGATACGCTCGGTCAGGAACGCCTGCAGGCGCTGAGCGAGTTCGGGTGCGGTCTCAACCAGGGCGGCGGTCTGGCGGATCAGGGCCGGGATGATCAACAGGACAGCCACGACGAAGATCACAATCGCCAGGATGGTGATCATGCCGGTGGCGGCAGCGCGGCTGAGGCCCATGCGTTGCAGCCGGTCGGCGACGGGATCAAGGAAATAGGCGATGGCGCCGCCAAGGACGAAGGGCAGGATGACGTTGCCCAGAAGATAGAGCAGCGCGAAGAACACCACCGCGGCGATGAGCCAGTATTTCAGTTGGTCGCGCGCAGCCAACGCCATCTTTTGGGTCCCTCATCCGCCTTGCCAAGACATGGCCGATGATGCGCCTTGTTGCAAGGTGGCAGGCCTAGCGGGGCAGTGGCGCCTCGCCGTCGTTCAGGGGCAGGAGACAATCGGCGATCATCTGCCGGAACCAGCGATGGGCGGGGTTCGAGCGGGCGCGGCGATGCCAGATCATCACGATCACCGGCGCGTTCATCGGCATTGGTGCGCGATAAATCGTCAGGCCGACGCGTGGCGCCAGCCGTTCGGCCAACTGGCGCGGGATCAGGGCCACGAGGTCGGTCTCGGCGACAACCCGGGTCACGCCGGAAAAGAACGGCAAGGACATCACCACCCGCCGCTCGCGCCCGATGGCAGCGAGGGCGGCGTCGCCCATCGCCTTCAGCTTGCCGTCGGGCGAGCACAGGACATGGCCCAGGTCGCAAAAAAGGTCGGCCGGTATCGTGGCGCCCGGCGCCAGTCCGGCGCGGGCGATGCGCGGGTGATCGCGACGCGCGATCATCACGAAGCTGGAATGAAACAATGGTTGCTGGTCAACCCAACCGGGCAGGTCAAGGCTGGGCAAGAGCGCGATGTCGACCCGGTGCTGATCAAGCATCTCGACATAGGCGTCGGGCACAAGATCGACCAGTTGCAGCCGCATCGCAGGGGCCTGCGCAGAGATCGCGCGGGCCAGATCGGGCATCAGCATCTCGGCGAAGAAGTCGATGCCCGAGATCTTGAAGATCGCGTCCGACCGCGCCGGGTCGAAATCCTGCGGACCGCCGAGCATCGCGCCGATCCCGTCAAGTGCTTCGCGCAGCGGGCGTTCCAGCGTGCGGGCGAAATCTGTGGCCACGATGCCTTGGCCGCGGCGCACGAACAACTCGTCGCCCAGCTGGTGGCGCAGGCGGCCCAGTGCTGCCGAAACCGCCGGTTGCGACAAGCCCACGCGCGCCGCTGCGCGCACCGTCGATCCCTCGCGCAGAAGCGCGTCGAGCACCTTGAAGAGGTTGAGGTCGAAGCCAGATAAATTCATATGACGAATAGATATCATACAATCAATCGATTTCTCATATGAATATTGTAGTGGCACTCTGATCGGAAGCATTGAAGGGAGAAATCAGGATGAAAGACCATGTTCTTGGCCCCGATGCCATCGAATGGCTGGGCACCGCCTACCGGACGATCCTGAAGACCGCCGATAGCGGCGGTGCGATGGCGATTGTCGACAGCGTGTCGCCGGCCGGTTCGGGGCCACCACGCCATATCCACCGCGTCGAAGACGAGGTCCTCGTGATCCTGAGCGGCGAGATCGAATGGTGGACCGCCGGCAAGACCGGTTTTGCCGGACCGGGTGACACGGTATTCGTGCCGCGCGGTACCGAACACACCTTTCGCGCCGTTGGTGACAGACCATCGCGACATCTGATAATTCTGACGCCAGGAGGGTTCGAGGGATTCTTCGGGGAGATGGCCAAGGGCCAGTTCGGGATTCCGCAAGACATGGAGAAGATCAACGAAAGCGCCAGACGGCACAACCTGGACTTCACCGGGCCGCCTCTGGGTGCGAAATGAAGGAGGAACGGATATGAGGGGTATCGGTTTTTGGTTCTTTGCGGTGGCGGTGGTCTGCATCACGATCGGCATGGCCTGGGGCATCCAGATGTCGGCAAGTGCGGATCATTCGCTTTCAGGGGCGCATGCGCATCTCAATCTGGTGGGCTGGGTCACAATGGCGATGTTCGGAGTTTACTACACGCTGACACCGCAGGCGGCGGACGCAGTGCTGGCGCGGGTACATTTCGCCGTGGCCCTGGCGGGTGTGGTGCTGATGGTGCCCGGGATCGTGATGGCGATCCGCGAGGCCGGCGAGGCGGTGGTGATCGCGGGCTCGATGCTGACAATGGCGTCGATGGCGATCTTTCTGGTCACCGTCTTTCGGCATGGCCTCGGTCGGGCGGTGGCCTGACCGGAACCGGCGGCGCAGGTGCTACGAGGGGGTCCGGGTCGCGGCGTCGCCGCCCGGATCGCCACTTGCCTGCGCGGGCGGCGTTCTCTAAACGGCGGAGACCCGCCAATCTGGAGCCTCCGCATGCGCCTGAGCCGCTATTTCCTGCCCGTCCTGAGGGAAAACCCCGCCGAGGCGCAGATCGTCAGTCACCGGCTGATGCTGCGCGCCGGGATGATCAAGCAGCAGACGGCGGGGATCTATTCCTGGCTGCCGCTGGGATACCGCGTGCTACGCCGGATCGAAGAGATCGTGCATCAGGAGCAGCAGCGTGCCGGCCATATCCCGATGCTGATGCCGACGATCCAGCCTGCGGATCTGTGGCGCGAATCTGGCCGCTATGACGATTACGGCGAAGAAATGCTGCGGATCAAGGACCGGCACGGGCGCGAGATGCTGTATGGGCCAACCAACGAAGAGATGATCACCGACATCTTCCGCGCCCATGTGGAAAGCTACAAGCAGCTGCCGATGACGCTGTACCATATCCAGTGGAAGTTCCGCGACGAGGTACGGCCCCGGTTCGGCGTGATGCGCGGCCGCGAGTTCCTGATGAAGGACGGCTATAATTTCGACGTCGACAAAGAGGCGGCACTGCACGCCTACAACCGGCATATGGTCAGCTACCTGCGCACCTACGAGCGGATGGGCCTGACCGCGATCCCGATGCGCGCCGACTCGGGCCCGATCGGCGGCGATGACACACACGAGTTTCTGGTGCTGGCCGCGACCGGCGAAAGCGATGTGTTCTACGACCAGAAAGTGACCGAGCTGAAACTGGGCGCACGGCAGATCGACTATGCCGACCGCGCGGCGGTCAGTGCTGTCTGCGACGAGTTCACCAGCCTTTATGCGCGCACCGATGAAACCCACGACGACGATGCCTACAGCAAAGTCCCCGAAGACCGCCGTCGCCAGGGCAAGGGCATCGAGGTCGGGCAAATCTTCTACTTCGGCACCAAGTATTCCGAGCCGATGGGTGCCCATGTCGTGAACGATCAGGGTGCGCGGGTGCCGGTTCATATGGGCAGCCACGGCATCGGCGTGTCGCGCCTTCTGGGCGCGATCATTGAGGCGTCGCATGACGACAAGGGCATCATCTGGCCCGAAGGGGTCACGCCCTATCACTGCGGCATCGTCAATGTGAAGCAGGGCGATGGCGCTGCCGATCAGGCCTGCGAGGGCCTCTATCAGGCTCTGACGGCCAAGGGTCTGGCGCCGCTTTACGATGACCGCGACGACCGCGCGGGGGCAAAATTCGCGACCATGGACCTGATCGGGTTGCCGTGGCGGATCACCGTCGGGCCGCGTGGGTTGGCCAATGGTGTGGTCGAGGTGACCTCGCGCCGGACCGGTGAAAGCGAAGAGATGTCGCCCGAAGCGGCGGTGGCCAGGATCGCCGAGGTCTATGCTGGGCATCACTGAGCGACAGTGAGGGCGCCCCGATCGGGGGCAGCAGTAGGAACCAGATTTGCCCGGGCGGGTTGGACCTCACAGGAGGTTCCACGATGAATTATGTCAAATTTTTCGCGATGATCGGCACATCGGCGGTGCTGATGTATCTTTTGACCTATCTCAACAGCTGGGAAATGGCGCATGTCCGGTTCAGCCAGACGCGGCTCTGGATGACCACGTTGATGACCGCGATGATGGCGGTGGTGATGCTGTCGTACATGCTCGGCATGTATCGCAATCGCACCGCCAATATCGCAATCTACATCGGCGCGGCGGTGGTATTTGCGCTGGCCCTCTGGCTGGTGCGGTCGCAAGAGACGGTGGATGACGTTGCCTGGATGAAGGCGATGATCCCGCATCATTCGATCGCTATCCTGACCAGCGACCGGGCGCAGATTTCCGACCCGCGCGTGGCCGATCTGGCGCGCCGCATCATCGAAGCGCAGCGCGCCGAGATTGCCGAGATGGAGGCGCTGATCGCCGAGCTTGGCGGCTGAGGCTAGAGACTGTCGCCCGGCAGCAGCCAGCCGTCATAGCGGACAACGGGGCCGATCAGCGGCAGCGTGATCTCGACGTGAAAGCGAAAGCGGTCGCCGTCTGCGGCCTCCCATGCAGCGCCGCCCGGCATCAGCCAGCGTGGCAGCGGCATGCCCAACAGGCGCCAGCTGCGGCTCACGATGTTCAGGCGGTCAGCCGCCACGACCAAGGCCAGCGCGAAGGCGAAGGGGCCGAAGCGCTCGACCATCAAGTGCTCGGTCGGCCCGTGTCCGGCCTCCTGCGTCGAGCGCATCCGTTGGTCGCCAAAGCGGCGTTCCCAGGTCTCGCGGCCTTTGGTGTCAGTGGTGAAGGTTACTGTCACCGGGATGTCATTGCCGGATCTGGGAAATCCGAACAGCGCACAGACGGCGGCGGCGAGCGGGCCGGTGCCCCGGATGACGCCCGCCTGTCCGGTCCAGACCGCGCGCGCCGGGGGTGTGCAGGCGGCGCAGTGGGGCAGGCAGGGTATCGAATGCCGGGCCAAGGAGGCGCTGGTAGAGCGTGCCTTGCGGTGCCGCGCGCCAGCCGGTCCGGATCGGGTGGCGGGCGAACAGCGTGTCGTAATCGGCCAGCGTCAGCGCGCCGATGCCCGAGCGGGCGCCGTGGGCTGGGCAATGACCGTTGAGAAGCGCTCGGATCAGGCCTTCGGCGGCCATCGAGGGGATCAGCGGGCCTGCGTCGGCCTCGGCCAAAAGGTGCCACGTCAGGGCGTGGGGCTGGCCGTCCTTTGTGCCCTCGGCGGAAATCACCATCCCGCCGCGATGCTCGCCCCAGGTCAGGTGGTTCAGGACGAACCGGGCCAGCGGCGCCAACTGGGGTGAGGGTTGGCAGGCGCAACGCGCCGCGCAGGGCGGCCAGAGCGGACAGCAGGGCATGCCAGGCTGCGGGCTGTGGTGCGGCCCCGATCCAGACCGCCTTAAGGACCGGGAACGCGGCGGTCAGAGCGGTCAGGTCGGGCACGTCAACCAGGCTGAAGCGCAGGCGGTGCAGGGGCATCAGGCCCGGCGGCGCAACCGTTGCCCGCCAGGATGAGACCAGCGCGCGCCTGTCGATCCAACGTCCTTGGCTCAGCACCTTCACCCGCGATCCGGCATAGCCCAGCACCGCCCGCAGCACGTTCTGCCCGACGCCTGCAAAGGGTGAAGGCGCGATGCCGGCGTTGAGCGTGGTCACCTCGATCCGCCGCGACATCTCGGTCATCACCGCCGCCGTCAGCACCGGAAAGCTGGAGACACCGGCAAGGGCAAAGCGGCCATTGGCGCGCGCCTCGGCATCAAGCACGCCGATCCCGGTGACGAAATCGGCGCCGTCGGCGAGGTCGAGGTAATCGGCACCCGTCGCGATCGCGGCGCGGGGGACGCGGTAGGGATCGTCGCCGTAGGCCTGAAAGGGCCCCGAGGCGTCGACCACCAGATCGGGCGCTTCGGTGGCAAGGGCGGTTGCGATATCGCTGCGATCCAGCGCATAGGGTGTCAGTTTTGCCGCAGCGTCGATCTGGTCACAAAACGCGCGGGCGGCGGTTTCCGAGCGCCCGGCGACCAGTATCTGCACCCCCTTGATATCGGCCAAGAGGCGCACCAGCCGCCCGCCGAACACGCCGTAACCGCCGAGGATCAGGATCTTCATGACCGCCAGTGACGGAGAAACCACGGCCGCGTCAATGTGGCGTTTGACCGCTCTGCGCGGTCGGCGGCGTCGGGAACGTTCCCGGTGCCGCCTC
>JBBKVJ010000113.1:0-17473 GCA_037968375.1 Paracoccaceae bacterium
TCGAGATCGCCGGTGCCGAAGATCCCGACAACGGCAAGGCCGCCGTGGTCCGCGCCCTGGGCATGCCCACCCCCGACCGCATCCGCGTCATCGCCCAGGCCATGCGTCACGGCCTTTCCGACGACGATATCCACGCCGCCACCCAGTTTGACCCCTGGTTCCTGGCCCGCATCCGCGAGATCATCAACACCGAGTCCCGAATCCGCGAGGGCGGCCTGCCTACGACCGAAACCGGCCTCCGCGCGCTCAAGATGATGGGTTTCACCGACGCCCGCCTGGCCACCCTCACCGGCCTGCCCGAGGCCGACATCCGCCGCGCCCGCCACAACCTCGGCGTCCACGCCGTCTTCAAGCGTATCGACACCTGCGCCGCCGAATTCGAGGCGCAGACGCCCTACATGTATTCCACCTACGAACACCCGGTGATGGGCGATGTCGAATGCGAGGCGCGCCCTTCGGACCGCAAAAAGGTCGTCATCCTCGGCGGCGGCCCGAACCGCATCGGCCAGGGGATCGAGTTCGATTACTGCTGCGTTCACGCCTGCTATGCGCTGACCGCTGCGGGCTACGAGACGATCATGATCAACTGCAACCCCGAGACGGTCAGCACCGATTACGACACTTCCGACCGGCTCTATTTCGAACCCCTCACGCTGGAGCACGTGCTTGAGATCCTCCGCGTCGAACAGACCAACGGCACGCTGCACGGCGTGATCGTCCAGTTCGGCGGCCAGACCCCGCTGAAACTCGCCAACGCGCTGCAGGACGCCGGCATCCCGATCCTCGGCACCACCCCCGACGCCATCGACCTCGCCGAAGACCGCGAGCGCTTCCAGGGTCTCCTCCACACCCTCGGCCTCAAGCAGCCCAAAAACGGCATCGCCCGCTCCGACGCCGAGGCGCTCACCAGCGCGCAAGACGTCGGCTATCCGCTCGTCATCCGCCCCTCCTACGTGCTCGGCGGCCGCGCGATGGAGATCGTGCGCGACGAAGACCAACTCCGCCGCTACATCCGCGAGGCTGTCACGGTTTCGGGCAAATCCCCGGTCCTCCTCGACAGCTACCTCTCGAACGCCATCGAGGTCGATGTCGACTGCCTCTCCGACGGCACCAACACCCATGTCGCGGGCATCATGGAGCATATCGAAGAGGCGGGCGTGCATTCCGGCGATTCTGCCTGCTCGCTGCCCCCGCACACGCTAAGCCCCGCCATCATCGCCGAACTGAAAGTGCAGACCGAAGCGATGGCCAAAGCGCTCAATGTCGTCGGCCTGATGAACGTGCAGTTCGCGCTGAAGGACGGCGAAATCTACGTCCTTGAGGTCAACCCCCGCGCCTCGCGCACCGTGCCCTTCGTCGCCAAGGCCACCGATAGCGCCATCGCCTCGATCGCTGCCCGCCTGATGGCCGGTGAGCCCTTGTCGAACTTCCCCCTCCGCGCCCCCTACCCGCAAGGCGTCGGCCCCGACACGCCGCTGCCGCTGATGGACCCGCTGACGCTGGCCGACCCGATCACGCCGTGGTTCTCGGTGAAAGAGGCCGTCATGCCCTTCGCCCGCTTCCCCGGGGTCGACACGATTCTGGGCCCCGAGATGCGCTCGACCGGCGAGGTCATGGGCTGGGACCGCACCTTCCCGCGCGCCTTCCTCAAGGCGCAGATGGGTGCGGGCACGCACCTGCCGGAAGAAGGTCGCGTGTTCCTGTCGATCAAGGACATGGACAAGACCCCCGCGATGGCCGCCGCGATCACCGATCTGGTGGCGATGGGCTTTACCATGGTCGCCACCCGCGGCACGGCGGCGTTCCTGAAAGCCAACGGCGTGCCGTCCGAGACGGTGAACAAGGTCTACGAAGGCCGCCCCAACATCGTCGACCGCCTGAAAGACGGCCAGATCGCTTTGGTGATGAACACGACCGAGGGCGCGCAGGCGGTAGACGACTCCCGCGAAATCCGCAAAGTCGCGCTGTACGACAAGATCCCGTATTTCACCACGGCGAACGCGAGCATCGCGGCGGTGGCGGCGATTGCGTCACGGCGCGAGGGCGAGGTGGATGTGCGGACGTTGCAGGGGTGAAATCGCACAGTAAGTAGCGATCATTCTGTTTCAGAAGCGACCATTGTGTTCGGACAGCGGTTCGATGGCTGGGTATCTTGCCTCTCTCTACCAGAAAGTAGCGAAGCGTGCAGTTCGCATACCCAGGCGGAATGACTGGTGGCTCGACCGAGGGCGACGTTGCCCCCCAAGTCCTGTCCAACCTGAGCGAGATTCCGATGTCCACGTTTGCCCAGTGGGGCGGTTTGTGCGTCGGGGGCTGGTGCAGCGCTGGTCATCGGGCGCAGCAGGCGCAGCTAGCGTAGGGTGGTTGCCAACCCACCAACCGCCGGGGCCGTGCCTTTCTAACGACCGGCCCTCAGGATGCGTGGGTCATCACGCCAGCGACGGTTCCCGCACACCCCCCGCCGTCAACTCACAAGCCCTGTTTGGGCCTGGCTGCAAGGACGCGTGCGAGGCGCGCGCCGATCTGTCGCTTCGGAACAAATGGGCCACCCCGGCCCTCCGCTTGCGCTTTGGGCGTTCGGTCCTCGCAAGGCTCCACCGGAGCCTTGCGGCGCGGCCACGCCGCGACCGGCCCTCACCCCAGCAGCAGCTTCTTGCGCTCGCCGTATTCCTTGGCGTCGATCTCGCCCTTGGCCAGCCGGATGTCCAGCATCGCCAGAGCACTGCCTGCACCTGCCGCAGAACCTCCCTCGGCCCGGCGCACGAACCAGATCACTCCGGCCACCACTAGCCCCAAAACGATCAGCCACAGCACCGGCCCGAACATCATCCCCACGCCATAGTCGCCGTAGCCGCCATGGCCCCAGTTCGTCATGTACCCGGGCCGGTAGCCCTCGGTCTGGGCAAGCGCCGGGGCGGCGGCCAGCAGGGCGGGCACTGCAAATGTGAAACGCAACATGTCAATTCTCCGATCTTCGCGGGCACGGGAAGTCGCACCCGACATGGCTAACCCTCTCACACCCGCCGACCAGCCGCCTTGACCTGCCTCAATGTCGGCGCGCGGCCGGTGCACGCCCCGCCACGTCCTGCAATTCCACCCGTCGCCCATCGGCTGCGTGTCCCGCGGCGGACTGCAGCTCCGCCAGCAACCCCGGCCAAACCTTGAAATCCCCTTAAACCGGATCTCTCGCCCCAACGATTCCAATGTCTTACCCCACCGTCACACATGTGGACACCCCCCTTCACACACCCCCAAAGGGTCTGCTAACCGTCGGGCCGATGGCCAAGCTCACCTTCCACTACTCCACGATGAACGCGGGCAAATCGACGGCCCTCCTGCAGGCGTCCCACAACTATCTGGAACGCGGCATGCAGACCTGCCTGCTGACCGCCAGCCGACCGCCGCGCCGACCACCGGGCAAGCTACTGCCTGCCCTGAAAGTCGTCGTACGCCACCCGCACGGGTATCCCCTCGACCGACGTCAAATACTCGGCCCCGGCGCACGCCTCACCCCGCCCCCGTCTCAGCCCGCGTGAAAATAATCGTAGACCACCTGCGCCACCTTCTCGGATATCCCCTCGACCGCCTTCAGATCCTCGACCCCCGCCCGGGCCACTGCCTTGGCCGACCCGAAATGTGCCAACAGCGCGCGTTTCCGCCCGGCCCCCACACCCGGCACGTCATCCAAGGGCGTCGCCGACACCGCCTTTGACCGTTTCGCCCGATGTGCGCCGATCGCAAAGCGGTGCGCCTCGTCGCGCAGGCGCTGCACGAAATACAGCACCGGATCGTTGTGGCGCAGCGCCGTGGGGCGGGTGCCGGGGCGGTGGAATTCCTCTTTCCCGGCATCGCGATCCACCCCCTTGGCGACCCCGATCATCGCGATGTCATCGACGCCAAGGTCGGCCATGATCGCCGCCACCGTCGACACCTGCCCCGCGCCACCGTCGATCAGCAGAAGGTCGGGCCAGGCCTCGCTTTCGCGGTCGGGGTCCTCCTTCAGCAGACGCTGGAACCGCCGGGTCAGGACCTCTTTCATCATGCCGAAATCGTCGCCGGGCGTGATCTCGGCGCCCTTGATGTTGAACTTGCGATACTGGCTTTTCACGAACCCCTCCGCCCCCGCCACGATCATCGCGCCGACGGCATGGGCGCCCTGGATATGGCTGTTGTCATAGACCTCGATCCGGCGGGGCGGGGCGTCGAGACCAAAGGCTCCGGCCAGGCCGTCCAGCAGCTTGGTCTGGGCCGCACTTTCCGACATCCGCCGCGCCAGGCTTTCGCGGGCGTTGCGCGCCGCATGGGCAACCAGTTCGGCCTTTTCGCCGCGCAGAGGCACCGCGATCTCGACCTTGCGGCCAAGCTTCTGGCTTAGCGCTTCGGACATCAGGTCGGCGTTCTCGATCGGGTTCGACAAGAGGATCAGGCGCGGCGGTTCCTTGGTGTCGTAGAACTGGCCCAGGAACGCCTCCAGCACCTCCGGCGCTTCGGCACCCGAACCGGTGCGGGGGTAGTAATCGCGGTTGCCCCAGTTCTGGTTGGCGCGGATGAAGAACACCTGCACGCAGGCCTGCCCGCCCTCCATATGCAGCGCCACGACATCCGCCTCGGGCACGCCGGCCGGGTTAATGCCCTGGCTGCCCTGGATCTGGGTCAGCGCGCGGATCCGGTCGCGCAGACTTGCCGCGCGTTCGAATTCCATCGCGTCCGAGGCCGTCGCCATCTCGGCGGCAAGGTTCGATTGCACGCGGGTCGATTTACCCTGCAAAAACCGTTCGGCATCGGCCACAAGCGCGCCATAAGCCGCCTCGTCGATATAGCCCACGCAGGGTGCTGCGCAGCGCTTGATCTGGTAGAGGAGACAGGGCCTTGTGCGGGTGGCAAAGGTGGCATCGGTGCAGGAGCGCAGCAGGAACACCTTCTGCAACTGGTTCAGCGTGCGGTTCACCGACCCCGCACTGGCGAAGGGGCCGTAATAGCTGCCCTTTTCGCGCTTGGCACCGCGATGCTTCTTGATCTGCGGAAAGGCGTGGTCCTTGGCGACCAGGATGTTCGGAAAGCTCTTGTCGTCACGCAGCAGCACATTGTAGCGCGGCTTGAGCTGCTTGATCAGGTTCTGCTCGAGTAGAAGCGCCTCGGTCTCGGTTTCGGTGGTCAGGAACATCATCGCGGCGGTCTCGGCGATCATCCGCGCGATGCGGGGCGAGTGGCCGGTGGCGCGCGCATAGCTGGTGACGCGGGCCTTCAGATTGCGGGCCTTGCCGACGTAAAGAACCTCGGACGCTGCGTTCAGCATGCGGTAGACACCCGGGCCCTGGCCGAGGCTGCGCAGGGTCGACTGGATCGCGGCGTGGCCGGTCGGCGGCGCTTGGTCCTGACGGTCGCTCATCCCCTGATTCCCTCGCTCGGCTGCATCTTCACGCAAGCCGCAGCAAGAGAAAACATCTCCACGGTTTCTGTGGATAAGTCCGGTGATATCTTTGCGGCCATCCGGAATTTTCCTTCAATTCGCCTTGCTTCGTCGGTTTGCCTGTTTTTTAGGCAGTTAATCAAGTGATTGATTTTCCAGAAAAGATTTCCTGTCTACTGGCAAATCTCTGATTTCCTTCACAGAATCGTAACGCGTTTGTTACGCGCGTCGCGAAGGTGCACAAGTCAAGCCCCCGGGTAAGAAAATTTCGTGCCCGGCGGCTATTCAACTCCAAGGATATCGGGGGTCTGCCAGGCCAGATGCTGGCCGCCGTCGACGCACAACAGCTGGCCGGTGACGGCGGGCGCGTCCAGGAAATATCCAAGTGCGGCGGTGATGTCCGATGGGTTCGACCCCCGGTTGAGGATCGTCGCGGCGCGCTGACGGGCAAAGTGCTGTTCGGACTGCCGTGCACCGCGCAGCGTCGGCCCCGGCCCGATGCCGTTGACCCGCACCCTGGGCGCCAGCGCCTGCGCCGCCGTGCGGGTGAATGCCCAAAGGCCCATCTTGGCGATCGTGTAGGACATGAACTCGGGCGTCAGCTTGCGCACCCGTTGATCGATCATATTGATGACCAACGCTTGGGCCACCGGTTCGCCGTTATCATCCATCACCGGCTCGGGCGCCTCAGCCGCCAGCGCCTGGGTCAGCACGAAAGGCGCGCGCAGGTTCGAGTCCAGATGCCGGTCCCAGCTGTCGCGGGTGGCGGTGGCCAACCTGTCATGCTCAAAGATCGAGGCGTTGTTGACCAGCACCGTCAGCGGCCCGCCCAGCGCCTTGGCCGCAGCCGGACCCAGCGCCTTCATCTGGTCCTCGTCGGTCAGATCGGCCTGCAGCGCTGTGGCAACCCGGCCCATCGCGCGGATCTCGCCCGCGACCTCCTCCGCCGCGTCTTTCGATGTCGCGTAATGCACCGCCACGTCATGGCCGCGCTGGCCGAGATACAGCGCCATCGCCCGGCCCAGCCGATTGCCCGCACCTGTCACCAGTGCCTTGCCTGCCACAACCGCCTCCATCACAGAATGAGCGACAGTACATAGGCCACATATGCCGCGACGAACAGAAGGCCGGTCTTGCGGCCGATATCGCGGCCAAGAAAGACGAACGGGATCAGCGCCAGCGACGCGGCCAACATGATCCAGAGGTCGTATTGCAGGAACTCCGGCCCGACCGGGATCGGGCCGACAAGGCTGGCGATGCCGATGATGCCCAGAAGATTGAAGACGTTCGAGCCGATGATGTTGCCGATCGCCACATCGGCCGATCTGCGGATCGCGGCCATGACCGTCGTCGCAAGTTCCGGCAGCGAGGTGCCGACCGCGATCAGAGTCAGGCCGATCACCGCCTCGCTGACGCCGAAATCGCGGGCCACGGCGACGCCGCCATCGACCAGAAAGTCGGCGCCGATCGGCAGGCCGATCAGGCCCGCGCCAAGATACAGCGCGATCTTCCACCAGCGCGCGCCAGGCTCTGACCCTTCGGGCAGATCGTCGGGCGCGCCGTTCGCGTGAAGGTAGGATTGCCACAGCATCGCCGCCAGCCCGGCCAGCAAGATCAGCCCCGACCACCAGACGAACGCCCCGAAAAATGCAAGGGCCACAAACCCCGCCGAGCCGATCAGCATCGTGACGTAGCTTTGCCGCACATCGACCCGATCCGCATGGAACCGCGAGATCAGTGCAGCCACCCCCAGCACCAGAATGACATTGGCGATGTTCGAGCCGACGACATTGCCCAGCGCCAGCCCCGGCGCGCCACCCAGAACCGCCTTGATCGACACCAGCAGTTCGGGTGCCGATGTGCCGAAGGCAACGACTGTCAGCCCGACGACAAGGGCGGGGATGCCAAGGCGCAAGGCCAGGTTGACGGCGCCCTTGACCAGCAAATCCCCGGCGATCAGCAGAATGACCAGGCCAAGCGCCACCGCGCCAAGATCGTGGATCATCCCTGCCTCACCCGGATTTGCAGCCGCAGGGGCCTTTGCCGATCACATAGGCGCCGCAGTCGCGGCATTTCACCGGTTTCGGTGGCAGGTTGTCGGGGCGCTTGCGCCCGAACCCGCCGATCCGCAGCCGCCCGAACATCGCCAAGACAGCCATGCCGACCAGAAACAGGGTGATGATCTTGAAGATCATTTCACAGCCCGAACCGCGCCCAAAGCGCGCGTTCCTCGACCGCGGACATAGCCTCGCCCAGCGCGTCGCCGATCATTGCAGCACTCAGCCGCTGCAACAGCGGGCGCTTGCGGCCATAGCGCCGGAACCGCACCTTGTCGCCAAAGCGGTCCTTCATCATCGGCACCAGATGCCCGATGCCGTCGGCCAGACCGACCTTCACCGCCTGTGAACCGACCCAGACATCGCCGGTGAAAAGGTCCGCACCCTTGCCCAGTTTGCCCTGCCGCCGGTCCTTGACCTGCGCGATGAAACTGTCGTGGATCGGCGCCTGCAGGGCCTGCAGACGCTTCACATCCCCGGGTTTTTCCGGGCTGAACGGGTCCATGAAGCTTTTCGACTTGCCGGCGCTGTGCACCCGACGCTCGATGCCCTGCCGGTCGAGCAGGCGATTGAACCCGAACGAGGCGTAGATCACCCCGATCGAGCCGACGATTGAGCTGTCGTCGACCCAGATCTCATCCGCCGCAGTAGCCAGCCAGTAGCCGCCCGAGGCCGCGATATCCTCGACGAAGGCAAGGACGGGAATGTCCTTTTCCTGCGCCAGCCGCCTGATCCGCGCCGCGATAAGCGAAGATTGCACCGGCGAGCCACCGGGCGAATTGATCACTAACGCCACGGCGGCGGGTTTGCCCTTGCTGAAGGCGCGCTCGATCAACGGCGCCAGACCTTCGTCGGACAGGCGTCGCCCGCCCTCGGCGATGATCCCGCTGAGACGGATCACCGCGACCGTGGGCTGGCGCGTGAACGAGGGAAGATACTGCTTCATCCGCCTCATGTAGAACGCAGGACCTGCCGGAACAACCCAAGGAGCCCCGCAAATTGGCGCCGCTGCCCGGCTTGCCAGCCAGCACGGTTGCATGGCACGACGTATCCGACAACCGCCACCCGGAGGATCCGCGCATGGCAGAGGCTGCCACCCTGCCCCGAAACGAGACCGGCATCGCCACGGTGCTTGGGATTTTGCAGCAGCGCCTGGGCGAGCGGTTCCAGACCGGAGCTGCGGTGCGCGAACAGCACGGCCACACCACGACATGGCTGACCAACCAGCCGCCCGATGGCGTCGCCTTTGCCGAAAATGCGGAGGAGGTTGCCGATATCGTGCGGATCTGTGCCGAGCACCGGGTGCCGGTGATCGCATTCGGCACCGGCACCTCGCTTGAGGGCCATGTGAACGCACCGGCGGGTGGGATTTCGCTTGATACCAGTGCCATGAACCAGGTGTTGGCGGTGCACGAGACCGATCTCGACTGCGTCGTGCAGCCCGGTGTGACCCGCAAGGCCCTGAACGAGCGGCTGCGCGCCACGGGGTTGTTCTTTCCGATCGACCCCGGTGCCGATGCCTCGCTGGGTGGCATGGCCGCGACGCGGGCCTCGGGCACCAATGCGGTGCGCTATGGCACGATGAAGGACGCGGTGCTGGCGATGCAGGTCGTGCTGCCCGATGGAAGGGTGATCCGCACCGGCACACGGGCCCGCAAAAGTGCCGCGGGCTACGACCTGACCCGGTTGTTCGTCGGCTCGGAAGGCACGCTCGGGCTTATCACCGAGCTGACATTGCGCCTGCACGGCATCCCCGAGGCGATCTCGTCAGCCTCGTGCTCGTTTCCCGACATCGGTGCGGCCTGTCAGGCAGTGATCGCGACGATCCAGCATGGCATCCCGGTAGCACGGATCGAGCTTCTCGACCCGCTGACGGTGCAGGCGGTCAACGCCTATGCGAAACTGTCGCTGCCCGAGGCGCCGCTCTTGCTGCTGGAATTCCACGGCTCGGACGGGGGTGTCGCCGAACAGGCCAAAAGCTTTGGCGATATCGCGGCGGAATATGACGCTGACAACTTCGCCTGGACCACGAATACCGAACAGCGCAACCGGCTGTGGCAGGCGCGCCACGACACCTATTGGGCGCAACTGGCCCTGCGCCCCGGCGCCCGCGCGATTGCCACCGATACCTGCGTGCCGATCTCGCGGCTGGCCGAATGCGTAACCACGGCACAGGCCCGGGCCAGGGCCGACGGTATCCTGGCGCCGATTGTCGGCCATGTCGGCGACGGCAATTTCCACATGACGCTGCTGGTGGACCCCGAGGATGCCGCCGAACGCGAACGCGCCGACACATTCATCGGCTGGCTGAACGATCTGGCGATCTCGATGGAGGGCACCTGCACCGGAGAACACGGCATCGGCCAGGGCAAGCGCCGCTATCTGGGGCGTGAGTTGGGAGAGGCGGTGGCGGTGATGGCGGCGATCAAGGCGGCGATTGATCCCGACGGGGTGATGAACCCGGGGAAGATTCTGGGCTGAACGTCCGTTTCCGCCTGGTCTTCCGCATGGCGCCACATCAGGGCAGCGTCTGACCGCGGGCCGCCGCTTGCAACGACAAAGGTCAGCGCTTTATGGCCAAGCCGACCCCAACCTCAATCGTCGCACCAACGTCGCCCTGGCGGCTGCCGGGCGGGGCGGTCAGCCACTGCCCTTTGGTGCGTGCCGCGCCTGGAATCCGGGCGGGCGTGTTCCTCGGGTGCACTTGGTTCGGGAACCCGCAACAGGCTCAAAGCCTCTGTGGCCACCATGCGGGACGAAGCTGCCGTTCAAACATTGAGCGTGAAAGTCCCCTCTGGTATCGTCCCGTTACCAAGCATCAGGAGAAAAACTGTGGCAGCACGCTTTCGCTTTGTGTCTCCTAGGGGAGGGAAGAATTACGATTGGAGTGCCGACCACACTTACGTGAAGGTCTCAGGGCAAGACACAGGCGGTGCCTACACGCTGATGGAGGATAACCTGAAGGCGACCTTCCAGTTGGGGCTTCATCTGCACCGCCACCATGCAGAGACCTTCTATATCCTTGAAGGCGATATCGATTTCTATGTCGACGGCGACTGGATGACCGCGACGCCGGGATCTTGCCTGCACGTGCCGCCGGGCATACCGCACGCATGCCTGTTGGCGCGGGGCGAGACAGGCGGGCGGATGTTGATGATCTACCAACCGTCCGGTTTCGACAGCTATCTGGCTGAACTCGCCACGATGGACGAGGCGGATTTCGCCAATGAACGCAAGATGGCGGAATTGAACGATCGCTATGACATCGTCAATCTCGGCCCGGTTCCCGACGGAAGACCCTGAAATTGGCCGTGTCAGAAATCGCCGTCATTCGCGTCGTTGCGGATTTCCGGCCATAAGGGCACTCGTCAGGCATTGGCTGGGCAAGGATTAAACGTCAGCCAAACGCCGTCAGCGTCCACCACACCCAATCCTTTCAACCCCTTAATACCCTCACCTAACCCACTGTAATCTCTTGTGCACACTGCCTGTCGCACGTGTGGACACCCGCCTGTCCCCGGGCGCATACTGCCGCCATGCCCGCCCTCTGCCGCAGCTGTTTCCACCCCTTTGAGTCCGGCCAGCCCCCGGACCAGAAACGCTGCCCCGCCTGCCGCTCGCCCCGGATCATTTCCCACCCCGAACTCAACCAGCTTTCCATCGCCCACATGGATTGCGACGCCTTTTATGCCAGCGTCGAGAAACGCGACAACCCCGACCTTGCCGACAAGCCCGTCATCATCGGCGGTGGCCGCCGGGGCGTCGTCTCGACCGCCTGCTACATCGCCCGGATCAAGGGTGTGAAATCCGCGATGCCGATGTTCCAGGCCCTGAAACTTTGCCCCGAGGCTGTCGTGGTGAAGCCCCGGATGGACGCCTATGTGGCCGTCTCGCGCCAGGTCCGCGCCCTGATGGAAGACCTCACCCCGGCGATTGAGCCCTTGTCACTGGACGAGGCGTTCCTCGATCTCACCGGCACCCACCGCCTGCACCACGCGCCCCCCGCCGTGATGCTGGCGCGGCTCTTGAAACGGATGGAGGACGAGATCGGCATCTCCGGCTCGATCGGCCTGTCGCACAACAAGTTTCTCGCCAAGATCGCCTCCGACCTCGACAAGCCGCGCGGCTTTTCGATCATCGGGCAGGCCGAAACCCTCGCCTTCCTCGCGCCAAAGTCCACCCGCCTGATCTGGGGTGTCGGCCAGGCCAGTCAGACCGCCCTCGACCGCGCCGGCATCCGCACCTTCGCCGACCTGCGCCGCTGGAGCATGCCGGACCTGACCCACCGTTTCGGCGCGATGGGCGAGCGGCTCTATCACCTTTCGCGCGGCGAGGATCACCGCCGCGTCCTCCGCAACGCGCCGGTCAAGTCGATCTCGAACGAAACCACCTTTCACGACGACACCGCCGATCCCGACCTGCTGGATGGCCACATCTGGCGGCTTGCCGAAAAGGCCTCGGACCGGGCCAAGGCCAAGGGCCTTGCCGGTCGCACCGTGACGCTGAAACTCAAGCGCTCGGATCACCGGCTGCTGACCCGCCGCGTCACCCTGACCGACCCGACGCAGATGGCCGACCGGCTGTATCGCACCGCGCGCGGGCTGTTCGATCAGGTCGCAGACCCCGGTCCGTTCCGGCTGATCGGGGTCGGGCTGTCGGATCTGACCGGTGCCGAGGCTGCGGATCTTTCGGGTGATCTTCTCGACCCGCAGGCGGCCAAACGGGCCGGTGCCGAACGCGCCAGCGATGCGATCCGGGCGAAGTTCGGGCCGGATGCCATCGTCAAGGGCCGGTCGCTGCGCTGAGCTATTCGGCGGCCAGCGGCACGGCAAGGTCGGGACGCCCGATCGCGGCGATATCTGCGATCACGCCGGTCAGCAGGCGCTGGAAATCCTCGAACCCGGCACTGGGCCGAACCGCCACTTCGTCCATGTACAGCCCCCTGTCGATCTCGATCTGCACGACATGGACACCGCGCTCGGGGCGGCCATAGGCCTGCGCGATATAGGCGCCCGCAAAGGGCGCGTTGCGGGCAACGATCAGCCCGGCACCTTGCAGGGCCGCCTCGACCCGGTCCACGATCCCGGCGGCGGCGGCGGCGCCAAAACGGTCGCCCAGAACAACGTCGGGGCGCCGGGCGCCGGTGGCACCGACCTGCTCGATCGCCTCATGCGGCATCGAATGGCAATCGATCAGGATCGCCTCGCCGAACCGATCCCGCGCCTCGTCGATGAGCGCCCGAAGGCGCAGGTGATAGGGCCGCCAATGCCAGGCGATCCGTGCCTCGGCCTCGGTCCTGGTGATCTTGCCGCTGTAGATCGCCCGCCCGTTCGCCACCACGCGCGGGATCACGCCCAGCCCCGAGCTGATCCGCGGATTGTGCGCGTTACGCCCGATGCCCTCGACCAAAGCCGGGTCCAGCTCCTCCGCCGCGCGGTTCAGGTCGATGAAGGCGCGCGGCGTGGTCGCGGCCAGAAGCGGCGCGCCGAACTCGGGCGCTGCCCGGAACAGGCGGTCAACGAATGCATCCTCGGACGACCGGATCGTCCGTTCGTCCAGAACCGAGCGCGCCAGAAACGCCGCCGGATAATCGCGCCCCGAATGCGGCGAGGAAAACACCACGCTGCTGGTGCGCGCCTCGGGCAGGCTGAGGATATAGGGCAGACCGGTCATTTTCGCGTCCTCTCTCCGGCATAGATATAAACCGGATCGCGCGCATTCCAAAAGCCCTTGAACGGTCCGGCCAGACCTTCTATAGACCGGCCTTGCCGACGCGGTTCCGCCCGCGTCCTTTTGGTTTCATGGGCGGGACTGTTGTCAGGGCGCGTAGCTCAGCGGTAGAGCACTACGGTGACATCGTAGGGGTCACAGGTTCGAAACCTGTCGCGCCCACCATGAACAACCCGTGCCTTTCCGGGGCACAGAACTGAAACCCGCGCCGGAAGGCGCGCGAGAACTGAGGAGAGACCCGATGAAGGTCCGCAACTCGCTCCGCTCGCTGAAAGCGCGGCATCGCGATTGTCAGATCGTGCGCCGCAAAGGCCGCGTCTATGTGATCAACAAGACGCAGAAGCGGTTCAAGGCCCGTCAGGGCTAGGCCGTCAGCACGTTTGCGAATGCCAAAGGGCCGCCGGAGATGATCCGGCGGCCCTTTCGCTGTGTGCACGTCGGATCAGCGCAGGATGGAATCGGCCAACAGCCGCACCACGGTTTCTTGCGACAGAAAGCCCGTGACATTCAGGTCGCGGGACTGCTGATAGCGCCGGATCGCGCGGCGGGTGTCATTATCGAACTGGCCATCCACACGCCCAGGGCGCAGTCCCAGCGCATCAAGCCGTGATTCAACCAGATTGCGGGTGAACGAGTTCAGGCCCAACGCCTCTTCGCCCCGCTCGCCCGCATTGTCATCGCTGCGGGCCAATTCGCGGATTCGATCTTCGGCGCGTTCGCGGAAGGCACCGCGCGGCCGATCCTCCAGATAGGCGCGGTAGGCGGCCACGTTGTCGCGCTCGGTCGCACGTTCCCAATCGGCCCGGTCGGCGGCCTGCGCCTCGCGCTGAGCGCGCTGGTCGAACGGTTCAAGTTTCTCCTGCGCGGTTTCGGCGAAAAGACCGTCGGGATAGCGGCGCAGATAAGCCCGCAGGCCCGCCTCGGTGCCGCGTGCGCCGGTATCGCGCCAATAGGCCCGGTCCTCGCGCTCTTGCGTGGCCTTGCGCGCCTCGGCTTCGGCCTCAAGTTCGGCCGAGCGGCGGCGTGCCTGGGCGTCGATCCGGTCGACCTGTTCGCGGGTCAGATAGGTTGTCGCATCATGGCTATTGGCGCGCTGCCAGTTGCTGATCGCGGTGCGCGAGGCGGGGCCGAAGATGCCGTCGATGCCGCGCGTGTTGTAGCCCAGCAGCGACAGGCTGCGCTGGATCGACCGGCGCTGATCGCGCGACAGGCCCAGCGCCGCCTCGCCGCGTTCTGGGGTGTTCACCGGGGTCGCCGCTGCGCGCATCCGTTCGATCGTGGCGCGGGCCAGCGGTGCGTTCCGGCTTTGCGGATGGGCGCGCAGATAGTCGATGTAGCCCGAAATCGAATCAAGCGACAGCGCGCGGGCCCAGTCGGTGCGTTCATCGCGCCTGTCAGAGGGCCGGTTTACGGTTCCTGCACCGGGCCGGGCGCGCGGGGCTTGCGCAATGAACGGGATATCGGCGCTGACAAACCCGTCCACGGTCAGATCGTTGCGCCGCCGCAACGCCTCGGCCAGCGCGCGGCCCGGCACCAGCAGATCGTCCTCGGCAAACTCAGCCAACTTTGCCGCATCGCCGCGAATCACCGCCACGCCCTGCGTCACGCGCAGATTGCCGGTGCCGCGTTCCAGCCCGGCACCCAGATTGATCGCGCGGTCTTCGGTGCCCAGCAGGATGACCGCCCGCCCCGGCGCCCGCGCCGCGATCTCATACAGCACCGGCAGGGCCAGGCCTGCTGCACCCACCGTGATCAGATCGGGCGCATCGGCATCCGAGGCCAGAAACCACGCACCGGTTTCGGACTGCGCGAAATGACCGGCCAGCGCGATCACGATGCGACCGTCGCCATCCGCCTCGGCCGCGAATTGCGAGGCAAGCCGCATCAACGCCTCGCGGCCCAGATTCTCGCCGCGAAAGACCTTGAACCCGGCCTGCTGGAAATCACGTGCGGTATCGGCAAGATCGTCGGCGCCGCGCAGGTTGCGGCCATCCGCATAGCGGCTGTTGCCAACGATCAGCGCCACGTCCTCTGCCAATGCGGGCGAAACGCCCAGCAACAGGGCCAACAAAGTCATCCGGATCATAATGCAACCTCCCGTGGCGCGACCAAATTTCAGTCGTAATGGCGCAGGTCCTCGATCACCTCGCCGTCGTTCGGCAAGGACCCCAGCGCCACATGCCCGATCCTGCCCTTTAATTTCGGGCTATCCAATAGCGAGCCTGCATATAACGCCGGATCTGCGGCTTCGGTTTCCACCTTGACGGCCATTACGTCGGCCTCACCCTCGCCTGTGGCAATGACCGGGCGCGGGTGACCTCGGCATGACGAGCCACAAAACGCGCCACCTGTTCGGGGCGCACGAACACGCCCTTGATCCGCATGTTGGCACCGAACGCGCGGTTTCCAGATCGTCGTCATGATCAGCCATTTTCGGCGCCTGCCGTGCCCGCATCTCTGATGCCGCGCCGCACTCCAGACGCCTCAGGCCCACCGATGATCCGCTGCGCCACCAACACGATTTCCCGCGCTCTTTGCTCAAAGCTGTGCAGCGCCACCATCTTGCGTGCGAATGCCACGCGACGCGCGCGCTCGGCCTTTTTCTCGGCCCTCAGCGCGGCAACTGCGGCAGTGAACTCTTCCGGCGTCGTTACAATGTGCACGAATTCCGCAAAGCCGTCGGGAAGTGTCGCCACCGGATCGGTTATGACCGGCGTGGCGCAGGCCAGCGCATCGAAGATCCGGTTCGATGCGAACCCGCGTTGGCGCATCAGCGGCAGGTGATCGCAAAGTACAGCCTCGGCTTGGCCATAAGCCGCGCCCAGCCTGGCATTCTCGATCAGCTTGCCGCGAACCTGGCCCTCAACCTTGCTGCCGTCCCAGAAATGACCCCAGATTTCCAGCCTGGCTCCGGCCGCATTCGCCAGTTCAACTATCGGGCGAACCCCGCCCTGCCGATGATCGTGATTGTTGGCGACGAACAACAGCCCGTCACGCCTGGTTTTCGCCGGAACGGTCATGATGTCCGGGTCAAAGCACTGCGGCAGGTAACTTGCGCGATCTGAACCAAGCCTTTTTGCCCACAGCTCAGCGGAAAGCGGCGAAGCCACAAAGAGGTGATCGGCCTCGTCGGCCTCTGCCTCACTGATCGGCGCGCCGCTGGGATAGATGATCCACATGATGAAAGGGCCATCCGGCGAGCGCGTGAAGGGGTTTTGTCCGCGCAGCTGGATATCGACCTGATTGGGTCGCCGTGGCGCATTCCATGTGTCCAGCGTTGCAGTTTCGGCCTCGTGCCCAAGCACCTTCAGCGCCTTGGCCAGCCCGACCGCGAAATGGTGATCGCCCCAATGCTCGCACAGCTTGGCGTTGGGTGTGCTGTGCTTGATCGAGAAGAACAGATTGTTCCGCCGGGCCTTCATCGATGGCCAGACCGTCCGATGAAACGACAGCGCGCCCGGCATCCGATGGCTGGTCGCGGCATTGAACCTGGCGATACCAAATTCGGAAAGCGCCTTGTCCCGCCATGTCTCGACGATCGTGTCGATACGATCGGGCAGAACGCGGCTAGAGGGATCAAGGCCTTCGACGACCAAAAGCCCCGTCGGGACGCAGTCGATGACCCGCAGCTGCAGGTCGGGGCGCAATTCGCTTAGGATCGGGATGATTTTCCAGACATCCCCCGTCCATGCCGGGGTCTTTGAATGGCGCCGGTCGCGCACGGTCATGTTTTCTGTCCAAGGCAGGATGTCATGAATTGCGACAACCGAGTCGGGGGTCGCATGCGCCTCGGTATTGATGAAATCGCGCAGCAGGTATTCGATCTGGTGCATTCCGTCGAGGAAAGCAAAATCGACCGTCCAGCTCAGTTTCCTCAGAAAGCCAGAGGCGAAGAAATCGTCGCTGGTTTGCTGAAACAGCAGGGTCTCGGGCTTGCTGCCCACAACTTCATGACCCAGCCGAAAGCCAGGGTCGACGGCAATCGAACGGCCATTGCTCAGCCGCAGGCTCGCACCGGTTTCCGAGCCGATTTCAAGATAGCGCTCGGGCGCAAGTGCGGCGTGCATCCGTGCGAGAACGTCAAGGTAATATGGACCGCTCGACCGGATCAGCTGCATCTGAAAAAACCTTCGGACAGGGTTGCAAGGTGGAATGCCGACAGTCGCATCACCGCCGCAGCCGACGCAAGTGCCTCACCTCAGCCACCGATTGCGGTGGTCTGAGGTGGACAAGCCCCGCCTCCCATCCTCCGCCACAAGGGGGGAGGGGCTGGGGG
>JBBKVJ010000114.1:0-6315 GCA_037968375.1 Paracoccaceae bacterium
CCGCATATGACGACGGGGCCGGATTGGTTGGGAAATGCGCCGGTTTCAGGTTGATCGGCAGACCCAACAATTTTGCCGAACGTTCCATTTCCATCAGACGGTATTCCTGCCGTGTTTCATGACGTTGCCCGGGCGGCAATCCACCTGTGCGCGAGAACAACGCCATCAGATCAAGCGGTTTATAGCTGATCGTCGCGTCATGTTTTGCGGCGATCTTGCCTGGACGTGTGCCCGCAAAATAGCAATTCGGCGAAAACGTCGCGAGATAATAGTCGATATGTGCCATTTTAGGCCTGCTCCCCAGCAAGTCGTGTTTGCCTGACCCTATGCCCGTGGTAAGCGGTGTCAACTTTACGAATCCGTAACGCTGCGGACAAAAAGGGACACTGCTGCCAATGCCACAGATCGATGAACCCAAGATTATCTCGGGAAATGCAAATCCGGGGTTGGCGACGGCGGTTGCACGCCGCATGTCGATGCACCGGGGCATGAATGTCTCGCTGGTCGATGCACGGGTCGAGCGCTTTAACGACGGCGAGATTTTCGTCGAGGTTTTCGAGAATGTTCGGGGCGAGGATATGTTTATCCTGCAATCGACGTCGAACCCTGCGAACGACAATCTGATGGAACTGCTGATCATGTCGGATGCGCTGCGCCGATCATCGGCCGCCAGGATCACAGCCGTGATACCCTATTTCGGCTATGCCCGTCAGGACCGGCGCACCAAGGCCCGCACGCCGATCACCGCGAAACTGGTGGCCAATATGATGGTTAGCGCCGGCATCGAGCGGGTTCTGACGATGGACCTGCATGCCGCTCAGATACAGGGCTTCTTCGATATTCCGGTCGACAACCTTTATGCCTCGCCGGTCTTCGCGCTGTTCATCGAACAGACCTTTGCGGCGCATCTGGACGAGGTCACCGTGGTGTCGCCCGATGTCGGCGGCGTGGCCCGCGCCCGCGATCTGGCCAAGCGGATCAATGCGCCGCTGGCGATCGTCGACAAGCGGCGCGAGAAGGCGGGCGAAATCGCCGAGATGACCGTGATCGGCAATGTCACCGGGCGCCGCTGCATCATCGTCGACGATATCTGCGACACGGCAGGGACGTTGTGCAAGGCCGCCGAAGTGCTGATGGAGAACGGTGCGGAAGAGGTGCATGCCTATATCACCCACGGCGTGCTGTCCGGTCCGGCGGTCGAGCGGATTACCAATTCGGTGATGAAAACCCTTGTCATCACAGACTCGATCGAAGCGACCGAGGCCACGCGCAACGCCAAGAACATCCGCATCGTCCCCATCGCGCCGATCATGGCGCAGGCGATCATCAATATCTGGAACGGGACCTCGGTCTCTTCGCTGTTCGACAAAGAAACGCTGGGTCCGATCTACGAAGGCCTTTTCAACATCTGAGGCGGGGTCTGGTTTCTCGCATCCGACCGTCACTGAGCGCACCGGAGGGCGGGGGATGACCGCGGGCCGCCGCTGCTACACCTGAGGTCGCCGCTTTATGGCCCAACCAATTCCCACCTCAATCGTCGCGCCAACGTCACCATAGCGGCTGCCCACCGGGGCGATCATCCGCTGCCCGGCGGCGCAAACGCGCCTTGATTCCGGGTGGGTGCTTGGCTCGGGCCCATGCGAGGCCGATCTGAAGGCTCAGTAGATCGCCCAATCGTCTTCGTCCGACAACTCGCCCACCGCCATCCATGACGCCCGCGCGCGGGCGATGCGGGTATCGTCCCAGGTTCGAAAGACGATCTGAAAGCCCTTTTCCGTCACCAACTCGACGCCAAGGTCCATGCGCTGGTTCTGGTGCCGCTCGATATCCAGCATCGACAGCGAGATATGGACGGCGGGGGCGGTCCTGAAGGGGGTCGAGAAGGTAACGGCGACACGCTTTTCGCGCGGGCCTTTGCCAGTCCACATCTCGCCACCCGAGTCGAAATCCGAGAACAGGGTGACAGTGCCCTGATCGACACCGATTGCATTGCTTGAAAGGCGTTTCATCCTCCGGCACCCCTTACCGCCCCCAGTTACAGCGCGATTTTCCGGGTTTGGAAAGCCCAAATGAAAAAGCCCCACCAGAGGCGGAGCCTTTCGGACACCATTTGATCGTGCGCGCTGTGTCAGCCCTGTCGCGGCGACAGACCGATCTCGGTGCCCATCGCGACCATGTCGGCCAGCATCTTGGCTGCGGCATCCACGACATCGAGGGTGGCGTTGTCGCGCGCTTCGGTCGCCTCGGCGACCAGCGTGTCGAACACCTCTTGCGTCACCTCATCCAGCGGCATCGCGCGTTCGGCCAGAACCGAAGCGCCTTCGGCGGTGATCTCGGCGAAACCACCGGTCACGGCATAGCTTTGCGTGCCCTCGGCGGTCACCACCTTCAGAACGCCGGGGCGCAGGGTGGTGATGACCGGGGCGTGGTCAGGCATCGCCGTCAGGTCGCCCTCGGCGCCCGGGATCTGCACTTCGCGCGCCTCGAAAGACGCCAGCCGCCGCTCGGGCGAGACCAGATCGAACTGCATCGTGTCGGCCATATTGCCCCCTTACGCCGCTTCGGCGGCCAGACGCTCGGCCTTGGCCTTCACGTCGTCGATATCGCCGACCATGTAGAAGGCCGATTCCGGCAGGTGATCGTATTCGCCCGCAACCACGGCCTTGAACGACGCGATGGTTTTTTCCAGCGGCACCTGCACCCCGGGCGAGCCGGTGAAGACCTGCGCCACGTCGAAGGGCTGCGACAGGAAGCGCTGGATCTTCCGGGCCCGGGCCACGGTCAGCTTGTCCTCTTCGCTCAGCTCGTCCATGCCAAGAATGGCGATGATGTCCTGCAAGCTTTTGTAGCGCTGCAAGATGCCCTGCACGTCGCGCGCCACCTGGTAATGCTCTTCGCCCAGGATTTGCGGGTCCATCAGGCGCGAGGTGCTGTCCAGCGGGTCAACGGCAGGATAGATGCCCAGTTCCGAGATCGCGCGGCTGAGCGTGGTGGTGGCATCAAGGTGCGCAAAGGATGTGGCAGGCGCGGGGTCGGTCAGGTCGTCGGCCGGCACATAGATCGCCTGGACGCTCGTGATCGAGCCTGCCTTGGTCGAGGTGATCCGTTCTTGCAGCGCGCCCATGTCGGTGGCCAGCGTCGGCTGGTAACCCACGGCGGACGGGATACGGCCCAGCAGGGCGGACACTTCCGAACCGGCCTGGGTGAAGCGGAAGATGTTGTCGACGAAGAACAGAACGTCGGTGCCCGACTGGTCGCGGAACTGCTCGGCCAGCGTCAGGCCCGACAGGGCAACGCGCATCCGCGCACCCGGCGGTTCGTTCATCTGGCCATAAACCAGCGCCACCTTGGATTCTTCCAGGTTGTCGATGTTGATGACGCCCGAGTCGATGAATTCGTGATAGAGGTCGTTGCCCTCACGCGTCCGCTCACCGACGCCCGCGAACACCGAATAGCCCGAGTGGACCTTGGCGATGTTATTGATCAGCTCTTGAATAAGCACTGTCTTGCCCACGCCGGCACCGCCGAAGAGGCCGATCTTGCCGCCCTTGGAATAGGGCGCCAGAAGGTCGATCACCTTGATGCCGGTGACCAGAATTTCCGAACTTGTGGCCTGCGCCGCGAAATCCGGGGCGGGCTGGTGGATGGCGCGCCGCTCTTTGGAATTGACCGGGCCCTTTTCGTCGATCGGGTCGCCGACGACGTTGATGATCCGGCCCAGCGTGGCGTTGCCAACCGGCACCGAAATCGGCTCGCCGGTATCGGTGACGGGGGCGCCGCGGACCATGCCTTCGGTCGCGTCCATCGCGATGGCGCGCACGGTGTTCTCGCCCAGGTGCTGTGCCACCTCGAGGATCAGGCGCTTGCCGTTGTTTTCGGTCACCAGCGCGTTTAGAATCGCCGGCAGTTCGCCTTCGAACTGCACGTCGAGGACGGCGCCGATGACCTGCGTCACCTTGCCAGTCGCTTTTTGCGGTGCTTTTGCCATATCCTAAATCTCCGGTTCCGTCAGAGCGCCTCGGCGCCCGAGATGATTTCGATGAGTTCCTTGGTAATCGCGGCCTGGCGCGAGCGGTTGTAGACGATGGTCAACCGGTCGATCATGTCGCCCGCGTTGCGGGTGGCGTTGTCCATCGCGGACATTCGCGCGCCCTGTTCGGAGGCGGCGTTTTCCAAAAGTGCTGTGAAAATCTGCGTGGCGACGCCGCGCGGCAGGAGGTCGGCCAGAATTTCTTCTTCCGACGGTTCGTATTCGTAATGCGTGGCGGCGCCGGTTTCAGCGCCTTCTTTGACCTCGAATGAGGCCGGGATGATCTGCTGCGCAGTCGGGATCTGGTTGATCACCGACTGAAAGCGGTTGAAGAAAATCGTGGCGACGTCGAATTCGCCGTCGTTGAAGCGGCTCAGCACCTCTTTGGCGATGCTTGAGGCGTCGTTGTAGCCGACGCGCTTGATCGTGCCTAGATCGACATGGCCGATGGAATACTGCGCATAATCGCGTTTCAGCTGTTCGCGGCCCTTCTTGCCGACAGTCAGGATTTTCACCGTCTTGCCCTGGCCCAGAAGTTCGGTGGCACGCTGCCGCGCCAGCCGCACGATGGTCGAGTTGAAGCCGCCGCAAAGGCCGCGTTCCGAGGTCATCACCACCAGAAGATGGGTCTGGTCCGAACCGGTGCCGCCAAGCAGCCTTGGCGCGGAATCAGACCCAGCCATGCCCTGCGCCAGCCCCGCCATCACCGCGTTGAAGCGTTCGGCATAGGGACGTGCGGCTTCGGCCGCCTCTTGCGCGCGGCGCAGTTTGGCGGCGGCGACCATCTGCATCGCCTTGGTGATCTTGCGCGTCGACTTGACGCTTTCGATCCGGTTCTTGAGATCCTTGAGTGAAGGCATCTATCGGTCCCCTTGGCGTCGTCTTCAGCCGAAATCTTTGGCGAATTCCTCGATGGCCGAGCGGATTTTCTCCTCAAGCTCGTCCTTCACGGCGCGGTCGTTCTGGGTGATGTCGTCCAGCACGTCACGGCGGTTCTTGCGCAGATGCGCCAAGAGGCCGGTCTCGAACCGGCCCACATCGCGCACCGGCAGCTTGTCCAGATAGCCGTTGGTGCCAGCATAGATCACGCAGACAATCTCGGCGTTGGTCAAGGGCGCGTACTGCGCCTGCTTCATCAGTTCAGTCAGCCGTGCGCCACGGTTCAGCAGGCGCTGGGTCGAGGCGTCGAGGTCGGAACCGAACTGCGCAAAGGCCGCCATTTCGCGGTACTGCGCCAGTTCCAGCTTGACCTTGCCGGCGACCGATTTCATCGCCTTGGTCTGCGCCGATGAACCAACGCGCGACACCGAAAGGCCGGTGTTTACAGCTGGGCGGACGCCTTGAAAGAACAGTTCCGTCTCGAGGAAGATCTGTCCGTCAGTGATCGAGATCACGTTGGTCGGAATATAGGCCGACACGTCGCCCGCCTGGGTTTCGATGATCGGCAGCGCGGTCAGCGAGCCCGAGCCGTTGTCCTTGTTCAGCTTGGCCGAACGTTCCAGAAGGCGCGAGTGCAGGTAGAACACGTCGCCGGGATAGGCCTCGCGGCCCGGCGGGCGGCGCAACAAAAGCGACATCTGGCGATAGGCGACGGCCTGTTTGGACAGGTCATCATAAATGATCAGCGCGTGGCGACCGTTGTCGCGGAAGAACTCGCCCATCGCGGTGGCCGAATAGGGCGCCAGGAACTGCATCGGTGCGGGGTCGGAGGCGGTGGCGGCAACGACGATGGAATAGGCCATCGCGCCGGTTTCCTCGAGCTTTTTCACCAGCTGCGCCACGGTCGAGCGCTTTTGCCCGATGGCGACATAGACGCAATACAGCTTTTTGCCCTCATCGTCGCCTGCGGCGTCGTTATAGGCCTTTTGGTTCAGGATCGCGTCCAGCGCCACGGCGGTCTTGCCGGTCTGCCGGTCGCCGATGATCAGCTCACGCTGGCCACGGCCAATCGGGATCATCGCGTCGATGGCTTTCAGGCCGGTCGCCATCGGCTCGTGCACCGAACGGCGCGGGATGATGCCCGGCGCCTTCACGTCAGCGACCGAGCGCTGCTTGGTCTTGATCGGGCCCTTGCCGTCGATCGGGTTGCCGAGGCCATCGACGACCCGGCCCAGAAGGGCGTCGCCGACCGGCACGTCCACGATCGACTTGGTGCGCTTGACGGTGTCGCCTTCCTTGATCGAGCGGTCGTCGCCGAAGATCACGATGCCGACATTGTCGGTCTCGAGGTTCAGGGCCATGCCGCGAATGCCGCCCGGAAACTCGACCATTTCGCCGGCCTGGAC